>NZ_BDGT01000011.1 GCF_001748285.1 Thermogemmatispora onikobensis
GCGGCTCATGGCCTCTTCCGCCTCGATGCGCCCAACTTCTCGTTTATCCAGCTCGGCGACCGTCAGCTCAGCAGCATCGAGGTCTTTAATCTCGATCTGACCTCGTGCTCGCTGGTGACCTTGAGCGCCTGTGAGACAGGGCGGGTGGCCGTGGGTGGAGTGGACGAAGTCATGGGCCTGGGACGTGGCTTTCTCTATGCCGGGGCTGCTTCGCTGCTGCCGACGCTGTGGAAGGTGGATGATGCCAGTAGTGCCGGACTGATGACCCTCTTTTACCAGGGATTGCTGGCCGGTCGCTCCAAGGACATGGCCCTGGCTGAGGCTCAGCGCGCCTTTCTGGCCCGGACACGCTCGTCGGCACCTTCTTGCTATGCTCATCCCTATTTCTGGGCAGCTTATCAGCTGATCGGCGACCCGGGTCCTCTACTCCGCTGACCGGGCCGGAGCCGCAGGATGGCTGTAGGATATAATTGGCTGGATAGAGCACGCACGAGGAGCGCTGGCGGTGGGCAGCAAGGGCCGCTGCGCCGCCGTGGCTGGTTCGCCTCGCGAAGGTGTTTTCTCTCGGCAAGGAGCGGATCGATGCAAGAAGAGCGCGATGTTTTTCCCACTTCTTTTCTGCTGGATGACCAGCAGCGGCGCCTGATCTTGAGCTGGAGCGATGGGCATGAGAGCGTCCACTCCTGGGAGAAGCTGCGCCGCGCCTGCCCCTGTGCCTTCTGCGCTGGAGAAGGCGGGTCCCCGGGCATGTTACAGCGCCGCCAACAGTTGAGTAGGGAGGAGACGACGCTGGTCAACCTGGAGCCGGTGGGGCGCTATGGCCTGACTCCTATCTGGGAGGATGGCCATCGGACGGGCATCTTTACCTTTGAAAAGCTGCGTCAGCTTTGTGAATGCCCGCAGTGTCGTGCCAGCAGCAGGTAGGACAAGAACAATCCAGAAGTCCTGTCCCCCTTAACAAAGACGGGCGCTCTGCGCCATAGTAGTAAATGTAGTACATCTAGACAATGGCAGACATGCATATCTCGCTGCAGAAGAGTGAGCGCTGTCTTTGTGAAAGGAGGTTCTCCATGAGTGGAGGAAGCTCACCTGTGCACGAGAGCGCCTCAGCGCGTCGTCATCCGGGGCGTCTGCTCTCGGGGTGGACGGTTCGCCTGCTGGTTGCCTTTGTGATAAGCTGGCTGCTGCTGCTGGCGTTCTTTGCAAGTGGAGCTGTCTCGCACTAGCATAGTATAGAGGTTTAGCCGCGCAGGTTACCTCTTGGTTGGCCCGGTGGCTGGTGGTTGCCTGCGCCTCTGGCGCCTTCTATGATCTCTGCGCCCGGCTGGCAGCCAGCGGGATCTGGCCGGCCAGGAAGCTGGTCTTTCCCGGCTCGGACAGGTCGCCGCTTGCTGCTCGCATCGCTCGCTGTCGACTGACCTGTGTTCCGCGTGGTGAGCCTCCCCTATTGCTCCTCACTCAGTTGGGGTAGCCGCTGTTCATCTGCGTCGACTTCCATTGTTTTCCCGACCCCATCCCGTAGGTGGGCCAGGGGGCTGCCCGCCTGGTCTTGATCTCAGGCCGATGCGCGCGCCTCGCGTACCGCACGGGCGTAGGCTTGCAGGCGAGCCGATGAGAGGCGGTGCTCGATGATCTGCCGCGTCACCGGCAGGGTGCGCAGCCGGAGCGGCAGGTGCGGGAGCGTGCTGCGCAGTCCCTGCATGACCAGGTCAAACGCTTGCTGATGCCTGGGTCCCCAGGGATAGCCATACAGGATGCGCACCGGTGCCGGCAACAGACCACAGGTGATCAGGAAATGGAGGTGCAGCACCGGGCGAAAGAGGCCTGGTAGCGGCGGGAACAGCACAGTATAGGCCAGCCGGCGTGCCTGGGGTGTGGCTGCCAGTCGATCGCTCTGGATCATCTCCTCGACGTAGCGCTGCAGGTCGGCTAACGTTGCTGGCATAGCACTGGGCGGTAGTCCGAGCAAGCGCGCCTGCGCTTTGCTCTCCTGATAGTAGCGCTCCTGCTCGTCGGCGGTCAGTGGTCCGATCAGGCTGGTATAGAGCAGCAGCGCCGTATCTACCAGGGTAGCGTGGACCCAGAGGAGCAGCTCCTGGTCGCGGGCCCGGTAGAAGGTGCCGCGGCGGTAGGGGCCAGCGTCCTGGGGCAGGTGGCCGAAGACGCTGGCATGCAGCCGGTTAATAGTGCGTGCTGCCTCATGGGCCTCGGGCCTATCTCCGAAAGTCAGGATCTGGCCGAGCATGAAGGTATGCAGGGTGCGCGCTGCCGGGTCGGTGAGATAGCTGCTATGGGTATAGACTCCCTCGGCCACCAGCGGGTGAGCGATCTGCAGCAGAACAGCGCGCGCGCCGCCCAGCATAATCGCGGTCTCGCGGGCAATTTTCCAGGTGACGCTCTCGGGGCCGTAGTAACCATGAAGGCCAGCCTCTGCTCGTCCTGACTCGACTTGTCTGGCCTCTCTCATGGGCGTTCTCCTCGTTTCGTTTGGCTCTCAACTCGGCCCTGCCTCAAGCTCTATGCTCTCTTCCTTCTTGCTCCCTCACCATCCTTTTGAGCTGTCTTTGCCTGTCTGCCTCTAGTCTAGGCTGGCTCCTGATGGGAGGCTTGGAGCTGGGTCAGGCGCTGCTGGAAGGCCCGCCCCATCAGCTCCTCGGCCTTTTCAGGATCTTGCTGCATGACTTGCAGAATGAGAGCCGTGTCGCGATCCGGCGCCAGTGTCAGATCGTGCTGGTTCTGCAGGGCCGCCTGGATCATTTCCCCAGCAACCTGCTCGGGTGTGAGCAGGGCCTGAATATTAAGGAGCTGCGAGTCGGCCTCGGCCTGCTGCACCATTGGCGTATCCACCCAGGAAGGATAGACCGTGGTGATGCCGATGCCGCTGCCATAGAGTTCCGCCCGCAGCGCGGCGGAGAAGCCACGCACGGCCCATTTGCTGGCGCAGTAGCCACTCAGGGCGGGCACTGGCAGCTTGCCGGCGACCGATGAGAGGAAAATGAAGTGACCTCGGCCCTGGCGGCGCATCGTGGGTAAAGCCGCCTTGACGCAGTGGAAGGTGCCCATGACGTTGATTGCCAGCAGGGCCTCCATGTCGCGGGCGGCGAAGCCATCGATTGGTCCGCCGCGTCCGATGCCGGCGCTGGTCACCACCAGATCGAGGTGGCCGCCGTCCAGCGCCTCGGCCTGGCGCATCAGCGCTTCAACCTGGGCTTCGACAGTGACGTCGGTAACGACAGCCAGGACCTTCCCACGCTCCTGGCCATTGCTCTCCTGCAGGAGGCGCTGGGCGGCCTCCTGCAGGCCGCTTTCATTGATGTCGGCAAGCACGACGTGTGCGCCTCGCTCGTGGAGGACGCGGGCCGTTGCCAGGCCGATGCCGCTGGCTGCCCCTGTGACGACGGCCACGGCGTTCGCAATCGCTGTCAGTGTCATTGCTCGCAGCTCCTCTCGCTTCGCTCTCCTCTAGGCTGTTCGAGCTGTGTGCTCTCCTCTCGGGCCTTGTGCCACTGCGCTGCAGGGCAGACAGAACAAGGCTCCTGTGCGGATTCTACCGCGTCCACGAGGGAGCTGCAAGGTCAGTCGGCTCAAGGAGGAGCTGGCCCTGCAGTCTGCTGCTTAACGTGACTGTGGCGGCAGGACCTGGGGATTTTGGGGGCTCTCGTCGGGATAGGAGACCAGCGGCTGCGTGTAGCGTCTCGCGGTGGCAGCCTTCTCCGCCGGAGAGGGGGTGGACGTGTCTGGCGCTGGCGATGTCCCCGTGGTGGCCTGGGCCATGTAGCCCTGATGGTAGGGTGTGTAGGGCGGCTCGTCAACTCCGCCCGTAGGTGCTTTGGGGGCGGGGGCTGGGTCTGATGGCGATGGGGAGCTAAGGGGTGGGGGGGCTGGCAGAGGGCCTTGTGTCCCAAACAGACCCGAGAGACTGGGTCCCAGGCTACTGATCATGATGGAGAGGAGCAAGGCCAGCAGCAGCCAGCTCCAGGAGCCATTCACTATCAGCAATGCGATGGCCAACAGCCAGACAAAGCTATTCAGACCGGCGGTCAACCGTCCCCGGGCCAGTGACTGAAAAAGGCTGCTCACGGCCAGGCCGGCGAAGAACAGGGGGAACAGCAGGTCCCAGCGGCCACTGAAGAGCGCATAGGCTGCTCCGGCACAAGTGATCAGCATCACCACTGTGCCCAGGCCGGCCAATGGTCTGGCGTAGAAACGTTGCTGCCAGCGATACGCGCGCGCCTGCTGACGCATCTGTTGTCGATAGAGCCGGGCCTGCAGACGAGCCTGCCGGCGAGCGTCTTTCATCTGCTGACGCCAGTCTGGAGAATTGCCCATCATAACCCTCCTCCTCTCTTCCTGGCTCTCCCTTGTCCCCATGCGATGGTAGGGACCTCAAAGGAGAGAGGACTCTTCTCTGTGATCAGATAGACGCAAGAACAAAGCTCTGCTCCAATGCTGCAATCTCCCTCCCTCCCTGTGCGAGCTGAGATGAGACCGCGGCCCTTTAAGAAGCGCCTCCCGGGCGTGTTCGTGGTAGCAGCTCATCTAGAGTGCGCTTGATGGCCGCCAGCGCCAGCTCGATCTGGGGGCGCTCGATGCCATAGTGGGTCACAGCGCGCAGCAGACCGTCATCCATACTACTCAGCAGCACACCCTCGTTTTGGAGGCGGGCCCGAAACTCGGCGCAGCGTTCCTCGGGCAGTATGCGCTCACCATCGTGCAGGCGGAAGATCACCATATTGGTCTGCACATGCGGAGCAGCCAGCCTTATCTGGGGCAACTCGGCCAGGCCCTCGGCCAGCAGACGGGCATGGGCATGGTCCTCTGCCAGGCGCTCTACCATCTGCTCCAGGGCCACAATGCCAGCAGCCGCCAGTACCCCGGCCTGACGCAGTCCCCCGCCAAGTACCTTACGTACCCAGCGCGCCCGGCTAATAAAGTCGCGACTGCCGACCAGCAGCGAACCGACGGGAGCGCTCAGCCCCTTCGAGAGGCAAAACATGACCGAGTCAGCTTCGGCAACAAGCTGACTGACAGGCACGCCCAGGGCGACCGCTGCATTAAAGATCCGCGCCCCATCGACATGCACTTTTAGCCCCCGGGCATGAGCCAGGCGACAGAGAGTTGTCATCTGCTCCAGCGAGAGCGCGCAGCCGCCGCAGCGATTGTGTGTATTCTCCAGGCACAGGAGAAGAGTCGGTGGCGTATGCTCATCGCTATCGTCAGTAATGGCCGCCGCCAGCTGTTCCTGATCGAAGCCTCCATCCGGCTGGTTTGATACCACCCAGAAGTGGATACCGCCCAGGCGGGCCGCACCTCCGCCCTCATAGCGGTAAATATGGGCCTGATTGCCCACGATCACCGCCCCACCGCGTGGCACATGTGTCAGCAGCGCCGTTGTATTCCCCATTGTCCCGCTGGTCACGAAGAGCGCCGCCTCCTTCCCCAGGCGCTCCGCCGCCAGCTCCTGCAAGCGATTCACCGTTGGATCTTCGCCGTAGACATCATCGCCCACCTCTGCGCGATACATGGCCTCCCGCATCGCCGGAGTCGGCTGCGTCACTGTATCGCTGCGCAGGTCGATTACCATCGTACCTTGTTCTCTCCTTTCTGTTCTGCTCTCCTGCTCTCGCTGCACCAGTCGGGGCTGTGCTGGAGGATACTTTTTCAGTATATCACACAGGCCGTCCCGCAGCAGGGCGGGAGGAGAGAGGGAGAGGAGCGAGCAGCCTGCCGGGGCTGGCGCAGGCTCCATGCGAACCGTGCTGTGCCGATCGGCATGGAGCCTGTAGTAAGGATAACGCAGAGGAAGCGCCGGCTGAGAGGGCCGGCGGGCTATGGGTAGAAATGGATCAATGTAGTGCCCCAAAGAGGCGGATCATCGCAAAGGTAGAGGCGCCGGTGGTCTGGTCCTGGCGGACCTGCAGCATCACCAGAGCCTTATCGCCCGGGTTCCCGAGCGAATCGAAGCTAATGCGCCCGCTGGCGCCCTGGAAGGCTGGCAGCGGACCGTTCCCGAGGGCATCGAGCATGGAGCGCACATTAGCGCCAGTGAGCGGACCCTTGACATAGGAGGCCGCGCGAGCAATCACGCGCACCGCATCGTAGGTCATGATCGCTTTCTGATCGGGGGGCGGTGCGTTATTGACGCTCTCCTTCTGGTTTTGGAAAATGCCGGCCCAGTCTGTAAAGAGCGTTGGCTGTTCCAGGGATGGCACATTATTCCACTCGCTCGGATCGGCATAGGCCAGAACGTAAATGCGCTGCATATCTTCGGGGAAAGAGCGCGCCAGGAAGGCGTCCTCGCTCTCTCCCTCGCCCAGAAGCAGGCGGGTAGCAGCCGAGGGGCCGACCAGCACCTTCAAATTGGCCAGGGCCGTATTGGCTGGCTGGGCGCGTGACAGCAGGCCAATCTCGTGAGCCAGGCGCACTGCATCGACATCGGTACCGGCCAGAAAGATCACGTCGGCCTGGTGAGCCAGCGCGTCGCTGATCGCCGTACTGTAGCTCTCCACAGGCGTTGTCTGCGTCACGAAGGTATCGCTCGCGCTGGTAACCACATGACCAGCCAGCATCTGGACGCGGGCTACGAAGGCATTAGCCAGTGCCACACTGGCGGCATCCGTTGGCGAGCGCATCACCAGGATCGCGTTGGCGTGCAACTGCTGCAGCGCGAACTCAGCGAGGGCATCGCCCTGGACATTATAGGGCGGGCTGATGCGGAAGAAATAGGGATTGCCCACCAGGTTCACATCGGGCGCCAGTTGCGACACCAGTGGCACATGGGCCGAGGCGATCAGGTCGCGCACGGCCTGGGTCTGGCTGCTGGAAGGCCAGCCAACCACACCAATGATATGGTCCAGATTATCCGCTCGCGTCACGCGATTGACAATATCGTGGGCCACTTCGGTCACACTGGCCTGATCGGGAGGTGAGCCGGCGATCAAAATACGCAGCTGATAATTATGAGGCAGCCAGGCGAACTCATTGATCTCATACTGAGCCACATAGGCGGCCTGGAGCATCGAGCGAGTGGCCGCCAGGGACTGAGGATCATTAGCGTTGAAGCTCAGGCCCACCACGATCGTCACGAACGGCTGGCCATTCTGCTCGATCAGCAGATTCTGGCTGTAGATGAGGGCCTCAGCGTCGGTAGGATCGAGTGCGATGGCGGAGCTGAGGGCGCTGGCCGCCGTATCCAGATCGCCCGTCTGTAGAGCGCGAGCGGCGGCCTGCTTTTGAGAGACGTCCTTACGCCCGGCGTAGGAGTCCAGCACAAAGCGCCCATCGCTGACAGCGATGCCGCGTGTTTGCCAGCTCTGCTGTTCATGGTTCAACTCCTGCTGCCAGGCAGCGGCGGCCTGACGGGCCTGCTGGGCCGTAGCGGTCTGCTGAGCCAGGGCGGTAGCGGTCGCGGCGGGGTCGGGGGCCCCCGTTGAGAGCGGAGCGCGCTGGGCGGCCACGATAATGCCTCCCACCAGTAGAGCAAAGACCACGAGCATGACCGCGGCGAAAGTCAAGGTAGAGCGGCGCGCACCGGAGCGAGGCCGAGACCGGGCGCGGCCAGGTGGCAGCGCTCCTGTCGAAGGCGCGGGGCGGGCCTCCTCGCTGCCTCGCCGCGACGAAGCTGCGGCAATTGCTGCCAGTTCCTGAAGCATCTGGGCCGGGCGCAGATAGCGCTGAGCGGCGGCCACGCGCAGACCGCGTGTCAGAATAGCCTCCATACGAGCTGAAACCTGGGGGTTCAGCCGACGGATAGGTGGATAGAAAAAGGCCATATGTTGGCGCGGATCGTAGGTCGTCAGGGCATAGTAGAGGGTGGCCGCAATCGCATACAGGTCGGTGCGTGTATCGGTTACGCCGTGAAACTGCTCGGGGGCGAAAAAGCCGGCAATGGCCTTGCCCTGCATCTCTGGGGGGAGTCGAGGAGGAAAGAGCGGCATCAGAATCAGCGAGACCTGATGGCCATCGGGGCTGATGATCACGGTCTCTGGGCTGATGGCACCGTGAACCAGCGGCGGCTCCTGCGAGGCCAGAACCTGCACCATCTCGCAAAGCTGTCGCCCGTACTCAGCGACCAGGCGCTCGGGTAAAGGCTCCCCCTGCTGCTCGACAAGCTGAGCCAGGCTCTGCCCCTCGGGATGCTGCAGCACAATGTAGTAGCAGCCGCGCTCGCTGAACATGTCAATCAAGTGAGGAAAGCCCCGGTGCTGACCCAGTTCGGCCAGCCGCTGGGCGGTCAGGTGGAGCTCTTGCTCCAGCTGGGCTGCCTTCTCGGCGGTGGGAATCACCTCGCGAATCAGTACCAGCCGACTCACTGACTGCGCATCTCTGGCCAGCCAGGCCCTCCCCTGATCATATTGGCTACGCGGGAGAGGCAACTCCCCAACGATGCGATAACGTCCCTCGCGCAGAACATCGCCGCGCAGCACCGGGCGCGTGGCAACCAGGCTGAGCGGCCTCGACGCCGTGGTGACCAGCTCGCGGCTTTCCTGACCGAAAGATAGCGGGCGACTCCCTCTGGCGGGTAGGCGGCCATAGCCACAGCGTGGACACCCCCCATTCAGTGGTTCCCCTTCAAAGTGGCATTGAGGACAGCGCATAGGTCTTCCTTCCAGCTAAGGTCTGTTGACATGCGCACAGCTCTTCCTTCGTGTGCGCTCCAGGAATGGATGGCGTCGCATACATAAGACAAACGGGCGGAGCTGGCACCCTTTCCTTCGCTCGCTTCTCATCTGGCTTGCCCATCTCTGAGCGGACCTCTCGTTTGTTTCCCTGATCCCGCCGCAGATAGACGGAGAGGCCGCAGGCCCTGCGCCTGGACCCTGCTGTCTCACCCAACTGTCGGGCAGGCAGAACAAGGCTAAAAGCCCCAGTGGTCTTGCCCGCCTTTCGAGCGGGACTGGCCGCTTGTCTTATGTACGCCCGGTCTGGCTACTCTTCTGCTCTTGTCTGTCTTGCTCTATCTCCAGAGAATATCGCGCTCGGGCTTATCCTGTCAAAATGGTAACCCCAAGGCCCTACCTTCTTCATGGGATAGGAGAAAATGGCCATCAACTTCCTGGTTGAAACAAGGGAGCGGTTTATGGTACCATTCTCTCTGGCAGAGAAAGGACTCTCCCCTTCTTGTGCCTGCCTGGGGATGGCGTCAGTGCGTTCCCGGCGGGGACCACGTCAGAGCAAGCGTGGAAGGATGCCGCCAGGCATGCCGCTCGCTCGGCTCGGCTCAGGCCATCGATCGAGCACGACACGCGAGGGAACCAGGGGTGCCATTTCTGGCGTGGTTATAGTGGATATAGAGGTTGTTCCTCCAGGGGTTGTTGAGTTTAGTCTAAGGAGCTGTCATGAGTGAGCTGATTCTCTCTGCTATGCTCCCCCGGCGGCAGGGACCCGTCGTAGAGCTGAGCGCCGAAGAGCGCGCGACCCTAACCACCATTCTTGATCTCCTCATCCCAGCAGACGGTGATTTTCCCCCGCCCTCCAGTCTCCATCTGATTGACGAGTTCCTGTGCTACCTCCGCGCTGAGGCTTTCCGTTACCCATCGCTCTCCCTGAGTCTACCCCGTTTACGCGCTGTGTTGCGCGACCTCAATCTCGCCGCCGACGGCAACTTCTGCAATGCCAGCTCTGAGCTTCAGCAAACGATCCTCTGGCAGCTGGAGCAACGTGATCCGGCCTTTTTCCAGGCTCTATGGACCCTGGCCAACCACAGCTACTATGCTCGTCTCGCTATGCGAGCCCGTGCTACTGCCCCGGCCTCCCTCTCAGCCTCTCCTTCGGCGCCGGCGCCGGCAGCAGAGCACTGAGCAAGACACGCCTGGGCCATTACGCTGGCCTCTCGCCTCTTGTTCGCAAGCCTGACGGCCCTGTTTCCTCCCTGCCACTGTCATCCTCCTGCAGTGCAGGCGTAGTGCGAACAGAGAGATGAGCGTAGCATAGATAGTGTGACCGGTACAGTCAAGGAAGGAATGTTTGGAACGTCGGTGGCGGGCCCGGCAGAGGACCTGTCTGTGCATCATCTGGTTCCTCTCTGCGCTGGTGCAAGAACCAGCGGACAGCTTCGGCACGGGCCACGCCGCTCTATCGCTGCTCCCCCCATTCTCCAGGCAGGCTGACTGATTGATTGATTAATCAACTGAGGAAGATCAGGGTTACCTCAGGGAGCGCGCTCTCGTAGCAGACGTTCCAGCTCAGCGGCATCGGGAACGGCGGCGCTTCCTGTCAAAGCGGTTGTTGCCAGACTGCCGCAGATCGTACCACACCGCAGAGCCTCGGGCAGCGCGTAGCCCTGGAGCAGCGCATAGATAAAACCAGCATCAAAAGCATCGCCTGCCCCAGTCGGATCAAGCACCTCACTCACTGGCCAAGCCGGGCAGTGCCAGAGCTGCTCTCCTCGGCAGGCGAGCGCGCCCTCCGCTCCCAGCTTGACCACCACCAGTGGGGCCACTTGGGCCAACTGGCGGGCTGCTGTCTCAGGATCATGCGCCCCAGTCAAAGCCTCCGCTTCCAGGCGGTTAGGGAGAAAGGCGGTGCATCGGCGGAGCACCTCCGGCACGCGCGGGTCGCCCAGCAGCCTGGGATGCCAGCCAGTATCAAGGAAAACCTCGATCTGTTGCTCGGCAAACACTTCCAGAGCAGGACCCAGGGCCGGGTGCAGATAGAGAAAGACGGCCCGCCAGCGATAGCGCTGAAGCAGAGCGTGCAGCTCGGCAAGCGAGAGCGAGGGCAGCAACTCTGCCGCCAGCTCCTGCCCCTCCTCTAGAGAAGCAGCTGCCGGGCTGGCAGTGTGCTCAACATAGGAAACAAAGCCCCGCTCATCGTCGTGGACCAGAGCCACGCTCAACGCGGCAATCCGCTGCGCCCGCTGCCGTATCAGCTCGCTGTAGATGCCGGCTCGCCTGATCTCTTCAAGCAGGTAGCGACTCAAGCAATCGTTCCCCAGCTCGCCGAGCAGCGCCACCCGCAGGCCAAGGCGGCTCAGCGCTGCTGCCGTGTTAAAGACTGCGCCTGCCCCGATCGCGAAGCGCGTCGCGTAGACCTCCTTGCCGGGGACTGGCCAATGAGGAAGGCCACTGAAGATGAGGTCCACGCAAGGATTCCCAAGTACTAACACGTCGAAGTCAGTAGGTTCCGGTTCCACAGCCAGATACACCCATAATACACCCATCATGTGCTCGCTACCTGCCCATTCCTGACCTGTACCGCCATGTCGGCTCGGGCCAGGCGGCTGGTCCGGTCCGTGGGCGCCCACCAGAACAGACTCGCGAGCCACAGCATCAGGGCTGCCAGCGGAAAAACAGCTCAGCCTTCTGACCGTATGCTAGGGCAGGGCCGTGGCGCTGTCAAGAGGAGAGGACAGGAAAGGAGGCGAGCTACAGAAGAGAAACAGGGTCTCACTTAGGAGCAAGTGAAGAAAGGCTCCAGAGCCTGAGCCAGCCCGGCGAGGATCGCTGTTGAGAGCGACAGCAAAGGAAAGGCCATACCCTGCCTGGCCAACCCTGGCCAGGCTGACCACACGCTGGATCGGCTGGGCAAAGCTGGCGGATCGCACCGCTCAGCTGACGCCATGAGAGGCGCCATATCAGGGGGGGGGATGAGGTGGTGGCCCCTCTTCTTCATCCTGGTCCGTTGTCAGGTTGCCCGGCATGCGTCCATGCTTGACCACGAAGCCATGAGGGTAAGGGCGGAGATCGATCAGGTTCGCCTTTTGACCGTGGCGTGCCAGCAACTCTCGGCAGCGCTCTTCAGCCTCAGCGCGCGAAGAGGCATAGACGGGTTCTAGATGATGATACTGGCTATCGCCAAGCGTGTATTCTACTATCCAGAGAATCTTCTGTGGCATTGATTGGTCGGTCATAGCAGCGTGCCACCCTTTCGGCAGAAGTTGTGCAGGTTGACCACCCCAAGGTCCCGCACCTGGGCGGACAGCTGGCTGTTCTTCTTCCAGGCTGCCTCTAATATGACGAATGCCGCTCAGGAGGATCAAACGATAGCGTCGATTTTTTACTGAACTACTAAAAAACGGGGACGGGTCTCCAAAGTTGGAGATGCTGCACCACTTCTGCAGCCAGGCTGTGGGGGTGTTGGAGGCCGGAGGCAATCAGTGCGGCCCCCAGAGCGGCCTCGAAGCCGTGGGGTTCGTGAGGAGCGTAGGGGAAATAATAGAGCTGATAGACCTCGCTGAGGCGGGTAGCCAGGGCCTCGCTGCGCCGGCCACTGATCACCACCTCATCCAGGTGGTGGATAGCCAGCAGGCCGGCCAGATCGCGTAGCAACCCCTCCCAGTAGGCCTGTTCGAAGGTACCTTCTGCCGGAGCTGGAGCCAGAGGCAAAGGCAGCGCCAGATCGCGCGGTGTCCCGTGGACCCCATTGGTCAAGTAGCCATCCTCGACCACCAGTATCTGCCAGGAAGCGCTGCGTGCCTCCAGGGTGAGAAAACGCATCTCTGGCCAGCTGGCCTCGCGCTGACGCAGGCGATAAAGCAGTGTCACCACGCGGCAGACTGCCGCGGGGCTGCCAGGTAGGCGCTCCAACAGCAAACGATAAGCCGGTACCGTGGGCACATGTGCCAGGCCAGGAAGCACATAGCTATGGAGGTTCAGACTGCGCAGCGTCTCCACGAAGCCTGTCAGGGCCAGTGGAGCACCTTCCTGCGTCTGTGGCAGGGCTTCGCCTGCTGCGCTGGCTATCCGAGAGCTTGGGGCCAGGACGGGCTCATCGTAGCCAGTTGTCCAGGCATCAATCTGCTCAGACACCAGGCGATCAAGTCGCTCAAGAGGCAGGCCATTGCCGGCTGCCAGCGTAATGACCGGTTCTGGGAAGAGGGCGCAGAGGCGAGTCAGGCCGGCCAGCAGCTCGGCGGGCGACGCGAAGCAGTGATATTCCGGCGGCTGGGCCTCATCCAACAAACAGAGCTTCCAGCTTCTGCGACCGTAGTCAATACCGATGCTCAGGCTCATCATCTCTGCTCCCATGCCCCATTCCGCCAGAGAGCGGCGCACGGCCAGGCGTACCCCTGTATTCGTCCGTGCCTGCCTCTCTTCTCCACCACCCACGGCTCAGTTTTGGTCTTTGCCTGAAATTATAACATGTCGTTACGCCCTCGTGCATCCTTGCGAGCCGTCCTTCTCTTGCGCTGACGGCGGAGAGCGGAGCCCGGCGTGCCGAAGCCATCAGAAGAGACAACCATCAGCACAGGCAGGAAGCACTTCCCGAGAGCGGCGGGAGTTTTCGACCGCGCTCTTCAGCCCCTTGACAGATATTCTTAGTGATGGGACAATAAGAGCATAAGATACCAGCAGACGAGCACCATGAACATGAAGCCGGCAGGCCGCCGGTGTCAGAGCCTTGGCTTAGCTGACGGGCGGACCCGGGCCACCGCAGCACTCTCATCTCCGGGTGCCTGCGCACCAACCAGCAGCGGGAGAGAGGGGCCAGGGTCTCAGGTGGTATATGCATACCGCCCTGCCCTGCGTGCCGACGAGCCGGCCAGCGCTCGCGCCCGCGCGATAGACGTGCGCGGCTCCACAGCGGCTGGTCGCCGCGAAGCAGCTCTTTCTTCCTCTGCTTGCTCGCCTTCCCTGCCTGCAGTTCCTGTCTGCGAGGAAGCAGAGCGATCGCTCTCAGTGTGAGAACAGACGACCAGGTTCTGTCAGTCAGTCTGGAAATAGTGCGAGGTCATGTGCATGCCATCGCAGGAACAGCCTGCCTCTAGCCAGAACAGTGAACACCAGCGCTTGCTAAGCGCCTTACGTGAGAGCGAGATTCTCCGTGAGCTGGCTGGCCTGCTGGCCTCCTCTTTGGATCTAGACCGTGTGCTGCAGGTACTGGTGCAGCGGACGACTGAGGTTTGCCGGGTTGGGCGCTGCGCCGTCTGGCTTCACGACGAGGAGCGCCAGCTGCTGCGCCCCGTTGTCTACCACCTGGCGCGCGAGCTTGTCGACGCCAAACGCCAGCGCATTGCAGATCAGCTCTGGTATCGCAGTACCATCCCCACAACAAATCCGCTGATGAGTCGCCTGCTCAGCGGGCGTGAGATGCTGTACATATACGATCTGCGCGACGAGCGCCCACTGCGGGCCCTGGCCGAGCTCTTCCTCGTGCGTTCGATCCTCCTGGTTGCCCTTGTCCGTGAGGATCGTCCGGTTGGTGTGATGTCGCTAGACAACCCGGGGGAACATGGCAGCTTCTCAGCGGAGCAGCAGCAGCTGGCGCGTGCCATTGGCCAACAGGCGGCGGTGGCTATCGATAACGCGCGCCTCTATCGGAGGGTAGAGAGAGAGCGTCAGCGGGCTGAACAGCTGATTGAGCGATCTCAGGCTATCTATCAGGTAGCAATGGCCGTCAACTCCGACGAGGACCTGCCGACGATCCTGGAAATTGCCATCCAGCAGCTGCGGCAAGTCTTAGGGGCTGATAGCGGCAAGATCCTCCTCTTGGAAGAGGGGAGGCTCTACCTGCCCTGCTCCCCCGAAGAGGCGAACGAGGCGCAGCAGGAGACGCAGGGGCGGTCTCACAAGGGGGAAGCAGTGGGGAGGCGTGAAGAGAGCGTCCTTGGGCAGCCGCTCCAGGCCCTGTCGCCGCTGCGGGGACGTCTGGCCGCCTCGCTGGACGAGCTACCTTTCTGCCGCCAGGCGGCAACGAATGGCGCGCCACTCTTTGTCTCACTTGATCGCCTGGGTATCAGTGAGCTGCATTGGTTTCAGACCCAGAATCTAGAGCATACCCTGATTACGCCGCTGATGGTGGGGGTGCGCTCATCCTTGCCCGCGGACGGGCGGGGCCATTCTGGCCCGCGCTGTGTGGGCCTGGCGTTCGTCAGCTTTAGTGATCCCCATTTTCGGCCCTCCAAGGACCACTATACCTTTGCCCAGGACATCGCAGCCCAGTGTGCTCTGGCGGTCCAAAAGACCCAGTTACTGGAGCAGGCGCGCCGCGCCGCCTCACTGGCGACCGAACGAGCCAATACCCTCAACGCGGTCTTCCATGCCATGACCGAAGGCATCTCCGTGCTCGACATGGAAGGGCGGCTTCTGATGGCCAATGCCACCGCGCGTGAGTTTGTGGGGGGGCGTCTGGAAGGAACGGCCACCCTGAAGGAGTTGCTGCGCCGTCATCCGGCCTACACCCTGCAGGGGCAGCCGCTGCGCAGCGAAGATTTTCCCCTGGCCCGGGCCTTGCGCGGCGAGCAGGTACGGGGAGAGCGCTTCATCACACGCCGCGCTGATGGGCGCGAACGCATTCTTGAAATCAACGTAGCGCCTCTCCTGGCCCCGACCGGCCAGCAGCTAGGCGTCGTCAGCGCCTTCCGCGACATCACCTCCCAGATGCGTATCGAGCAGCACATCCATCAGGCCCTGGAGACCATGCTGCGCATGGCGGAAGCGCTCTCGGGGCTGACCGAAGTGACGGCCATTCTGCGCAGTGTGCTCAGCATGGCTCTCCAGGCCCTCGATTGCCAGCGTGGACTGGTGGCGCTCTATGATCCGGAGCAGGGCCAGCCTGGCGAGCGCCTCCATCTAGAGCGGGAGCAGCCCGAGGCAGGCCCCCTTGCCATCCCGCTGGAAGCGAGCGAGCGCTGGACAAACGGCCAGGCCGAAGCCCAGCAGCTTGACTGGCTGCTCACAGCTCTACTGGATCACGAAGATTATTTTCTCCAATTGAGCGCAGGCCATGCCTTCCTTCTCACGCCGGGCCAGTTTCTGCATCTGCGCCGCTTCAGCCGTGGCCACGGTCACAGTAGCCAGGGGCCGGGGCCAGGCCCAGGCCAGCCGCCAGCCTTGCCTCCAGGAGCCAGCCGCTGGCTGACCTTAGTGGCACCTATCACCCACAGCGGGCGCTTGCTCGGGGTCATGCTCCTGACGCGGCCCTCGACCCTCCCTCTCGGAGAAAGCGAGGGCGGCGATGAAGAGAGCGAGCCGCAGTACGAGTTTACGATCTGGGAAATGGCGGTCATCGAGGGAGTGGCCCAGCTGGCCGGCCTGGCCATTGAGCAGGCTCGCTGGCAGCATGAGGCCATTGCTGCCCGGGCCAGCGAGGCCGCCATGCGCGAGGCCAATGCCCTCAAAGATGAGTTCCTGGCCCTTACCGCCCATGAGTTTCGCTCGCCGCTCACCATCATCCTGACCAACGCCCAATATGCCAGGCGCACCCTCAACCGTGGTAGCGGCCCACGTCAGCGCGAGCGCTTACTCGAACAGTTGGGGATGATCGAAGAGCAGACGCGCCTGTTGACCAACATCGTCAATACCTTCCTGGAGGCCACCCAGATCAATCGGGGGCAGCTTGTCATTGCTCGTGAGCGAGTAGACCTGGAAGAGCTGGCGCAGCAGGTGGTAGCCCAGCATCGCACGGCCACGGCCCTCCATGATCTGGTCTGTCGAGTTGACGAAAGCGGACGCCCCTATCTGGTCAGTGGCGATCGCGAGCGCCTGCTCCAGGTGCTTGTCAACCTCATTCAAAATGCGATAAAATACAGCCCGCAGGGTGGGCCGGTGCTCCTCTCGCTCTGCCGCTGTCCGCAAACGGACGGCAATCTGATCCAGGTAGAGGTAGAGGATCGCGGCATTGGCATCCCTCCAGAGGCCAAGGAACATCTCTTTGAACGCTTCTATCGTGCCCCCAACACTGGTACCGGCCAGGCGCGAGGCCTGGGCCTGGGTCTCTACTTTGTCGCCGAGATCCTGCGCATGCACGGTGGCTCGATCCGTGTAGAGAGCAGTGGCGTACCTGGCGAGGGGAGTCGCTTTATCCTGACGCTCCCAGCCCTGCAAAACTAAAGCCTGGAGCAGGAGTGAGCAAGTGCCAGAGGCAAAAGAAGAGCAGGCGGAGCCTGCTGAGCTGCGAGGCTGGTTGCTGGAGCTGGCGCGTGCGACCATGCTGCGTGAGGGAGGCAGCGATGTGGCGCACGATATGGATCATATTCTGCGGGTGATGTCCCTGGCCGAGACGATTCAGCGGCGTGAGGGTGGCGAGCTGTCCGTTATTTGGGCGGCGGTAGCTCTGCACGATATCGGCCAGGAACGGGAGCGTCGGCACGGCGGCGACCACGCACTGATTGGGGCCCAGATGGCCGCCGAGCTGCTGCGCGGTACAAGCTTTCCCCAGGAGGCGATCCCAGCAGTGCAGGAGGCTATCGCCGATCATCGCCTGATTGCGGGCCGGCGACCGCGCTCACTGGAGGGCCAGGTGCTCTACGATGCCGATAAACTGGATGCGCTGGGCGCCATTGGGATCGGGCGCCTCTATATGATCACGGGGCGACGCGGCCAACGAGTCTATTCCCCCATACCGGAGGACCTGGTACTGCCGGTCCCGCCGCTGCAGGTGCGCGAGCTGCGCAATCGTCCCGATTACTCCCCCTCGATCGAGTTTCAGCTCCTTTTCATAGATCTGCCTGAACAGCTCTGCACAGCCACAGGGCGCCACCTGGCCCGGCAGCGCTACGCTTTTATGCTAGAATTTTTCCGGCGCCTGGAGGCGGAGGCGCGCGGCGAGTGCTAGCCAGGGCAGGGCAGGCCCGGGCCACTCAGGACAGAGCCGACCCCGCTGCGCTGGACCGGGAGAACTAGGTGTGCTGGCGCTAGCCTTTGCCTGGTTGCGAGCGCTCCGCGTCGCTGCCGACCGGGGCGCTTTCGAGTACGACGTAGTGAAAAGGCGTCTCGCGCTGTGTGGGGGCGCTCAGGTGGACCGTGAACCCTCGTCCGGGTTGCAGCGACACGTACTGCACGACGACAGGCCCGGGGTCCCCCGTTAAGGTCACCAGCACGACGCTGGTCTCGCTGACCGTGGGGCAGTGCACGGCGGCCTCGCCCTGTCCGCGTGTGAAGCAGCTTTTGCCCATCTGCCAGCGGAAGGGAAGGGCGGGCGCACCTGCTGCAGCGGGGGCCGGAGCCGACTGCTCTTGTCGACCCGGGCGTGGGCGCGTTGCAGAACCGGCGGCTGGCAGGGGCTGCTCCGGTAGCGCTGCGGGAGCGCTGGCGGGAGCCGGTCGGGCTGGAGCGCTGGCCGGGGGATAGCCGCCTCCCAGAGCTGGGAGCGGACGTGTGGTCTGGGGGGGGGCGGTCAGGCTCGGGCTTGCCGGGGCGGAAGGAGGGCCGGCAAGCTTGGGAGCTGCCTCCAGCCGTACGCGCGTCGTCCGCCCAGCCAGACGTTGAGAAGAGGGGCGGGTCGTCTCACGAGGCTGAGGCAAGGCCGCTGGCGGCCTGGCTCCAGCCACTGGCCTGGTCCCACTCTCATGGTCGCTCCCAACCGCTGGGGCAGTCGCGGTGTGAGGAGAGGCCATCGGCGACTGCTCCGGCGTGGGTGCGGGTGTGGGTTCGGGGACGGACGGCGTGCTGGCAGAGGCCTTGACAGTTGTGGAAGACATTCCCGCCTCGCTACCGGCTGGCAGGGCTGGCAGCACCGCTGTGACCGGCGCGGGCGGGCGCTGGCCCGGCTGCCGCACCTTACCCAATGCTGCCAACGAGGCGGTGACACGCCGCGCAAAAGCGGCCAGCACGCGGTTCGCCGCCAGCTTCTCGGCCTCCTCCTTCTCGTGGAGAGCGCTGCCCTGGCTCTCAGGGCCAGGCTGGGCCGGCTCTTGCTCTGTCGTGGCGTCTCCCGTGGCTGATGGAACCGCCAGCTCGCGCGATTGCAGGCTCAGGCGCGGTGGAATCAACCCGGCTGACCGAGCATCTGTCTGGTGGGCGCGGACCAGCTCGGCTTCTCCGGATTCCTCTTCCTCCAGGGACTCATTACTCGGGCGCTCGGCCAGTACATCCTCGACGGAAGCCGACAGCCGCTGGCGGCCTCGCTCGGCTCGCCTGCGCCAATGGAGCTGCTCTTGTTGCTGCTGTTGCTCGAAATTGATGTCTTCTTCTCTCCGAACCATGATGCTTCCCTTCCAGACGAACACGTACACATTGCGGCGCTGGAGAGATCTGGCCTCTCTACATACGCTGATACTCGATAGGACGTTTTCAGGCAGTATAACACAGAGCGAGACAGAGGGAAGGAGGGGATAGCACATTTAGGCCAGAGGACTGAGGGCGGCTTCGTGCATAGGAATATAAGGTATCCTCAATCTTGCGGGCTTGAAAGTGCGGTAGCGAGTGGCTAGAATAAAGCCCGACGTTGCCCAGTGGTCAGGAGCTGCGTCTCAAGCAGGCTGGCTGACTGAGGAACGCCGCACATACCAGTTATTTCGCTGATGCAAAAGGATGGATCTGGATGAAGTTCAACGGTACGTATAAGTTTCATGCACCTAGCCAGCGCGTCTTTGAAGCTATTTTGAATCCGGCGGTGCTGAAGCAGTGTATTCCTGGTTGCGAGGCTGTCGAGTACGCTGACGAGAATCATCTAAAAGTAACGCTCTCACTCCCGATCCCGGGGCTGAAGGGCACCTATACGGCCCTGCTCAACATTGTCCAGCGTCAGGCGCCCAATCTACTCGTGCTGCAGCTGCAGCGCCAGGGGCGCGGCGGCTCGATCGATGCCACAGCCCAGATCACGCTGGCCGATGAGCCAGATGGGGCCTTGCTCTCCTATGATGCCAATGCCGAGATGAGTGGCCCGATCGCGGTTGCGAACAATCCTGTGGGGCAGGGAGTGGCCAAGAACTCTCTGAGCACGTTCTTCAAGAATCTGGAAAAGGTTCTGGCGGCCTAGGAGGTTTGTGCCTCCTCGCTGCTGTTCCTGGCTGGAAGACAGCCAGAGCAGGCCCTGACGCCTACGTCGTTTCTCTCCTTACTTCTGTTCTTTGCCAGGCAGGCAGGTAAGAGACCCTCAGTTTTTGGTTTGGGCGCCGCGCCAGGCTGCCGGAGGTCTCAGTTGCCCGCCTGGTTTCTTTTTATTTTGATTGAGCGAGTAGCCATTGTTGTGAGAGAGCTGCGAGAGCGCGCGCGTGTGGCTTCTGTTCGGGGGCTGGCCAGATCAAGCCGTCTGCTCGCTGCCAGTCGGGTCCTCTGCGTGTGGTACTATATACAGCAGCGGCAGCAGCAGGACAGCGTCGTCTGGTGCGGCGAGGGCGGGCTGGAGGGAGCTAGTGATCTCTGCGGTGAGCAAAGCGGCCACAGTGGTCGCCCTCTTTTTTTTAGCGAAGTCCACCTGAGACAAAATACGGTGATCACCTGATGAGATATCCGGGGATTCGGCCTTGACTCTTCAGCGAGAATCGCTAAAATCTCCATAGACCGCCAATGATTTGAGATTTTAGAGATTTCTTCTGTGAGCTGTTGAGGAGAGCATGCAGATTGTCCTGGTAGGCGTTGATCACACTTCGGCGCCGATTCAGTTGCGTGAGCAGCTAGCCTGTGCACCGCGTCAGGTGGCGGCGCTCTTGAGGGCGGTGCGCCAGGTTACGCAGGAGGCCGTGCTGCTATCGACCTGCAACCGCTTCGAACTCTACGCGGTCTGTGCGGAGGAGGGGCAAAGGGGGCGTGAGGCTCTGCTGGGGGTGCTCTGTGAGCAGCGTAGTGTGGAGCGGGCGTCGCTGGAGCAGCACAGCTACACCTATACCGACCTGGAGGCGGCGCGTCACCTGTTCGGCGTGGCCTGCGGCTTATATTCGCTGATCCCGGGAGAGCCGCAGATCCAGGGGCAAGTAGCCGATGCTCTGGAGTTAGCCCAGGGAGGAAGCTTTGCCGGGCCGGTCCTCTCGGCCCTCTTCCGTGCGGCGCTGGTCACAGGCAAGCGGGCACGGCGCGAAACAGGCATCAGTCGACGGGCGGTCTCGATCAGCCATGCGGCGGTCCAATTAGCGCGCCAGCTCTTTCCCCATCTTAACGAAGCGTCGGTCTTGCTCGTCGGTTCGGGCCAGATGAGCGAGCTGGCGGCGCGTAATTTGTGCGACAACGGCGCGCGTCGTCTGATCATCGTGAATCGCACCGCTGAGCATGCCCAGCAGCTGGTGGAGCAGCTTGGGGAGCGAGCCTTTTTCCGTCCCTTTAGCGAGCTGCCAGAGGTGCTGGTGGAGGCGGATGTCGTCATTACTTCAACAACGGCCCCCCATACGGTGGTCACTGAGGAAATGATGCGGGCGGTTCTGCCAAGGCGGCAGGGGCGCCCGTTGCTCATCATTGATATTGCCTTGCCGCGCGATGTTGATCCGGCGGTGGGAGCGCTGCCCGGGGTTCATCTCTACAATATTGATGATCTGCGCCTGGTGGTTGATGAAGGTATTCGCCTGCGTCTGCAGGAAGTGGCCCAGGTTGAACGCATTATCGCTGAGGAAGTCGAAGCTTTTGCGCGCTGGCTCAGCTCGTTGAGCGTGACCGACACCATCGTCGAGCTGCGCGAGCACGTGGAGGCGCTCCGTCAGCAGGAGCTGGCGCGCACCTTGCGCCAGCTTGCGCCCTCGCTCTCGGAGCGAGAGCTGGCGGCCATCCAGGAGCTGACCACCCGTCTGATGAATAAGGTGCTCCATAAACCGGTGACGCGCCTGAAGGAAGCTGCTGTTGCCGGGCGTGGTCATGTCTACGCCGAGGCGCTGCGCTATCTTTTTGATCTGGAAGTGGCGACGGATGAACAGACTAGTGATCGGGACACGCGCCAGCAAGCTGGCCCTGGCTCAGACACAGACGGTGATCGCCAGGCTGCGGCAGCTATATCGCGAGCTGGAGATCATCATTGAGCCGATTCATACCCAAGGGGACCGCGCGACGGAGGCGCCGCTGGCGCGGATTGGCGGCGATGGTGTTTTTGTGACAGAGATCGAGCGTGCCCTGCGAGCGGGTGTAGTCGATCTGGCGGTCCATAGTCTAAAGGATCTCCCCACGGCGCCGCCGGATGGCCTGCTGGTTCTGGTGCCGGGGCCGCGCGAGGACGTGCGGGATGTGCTGGTGCGCCGCCGCGACTTTCTCGGCTCGCCTGCCGAGCCTGGGGTGCGTATTGGGACCTGCAGCCTGCGCCGTGCCGCCCAATTGCGCGCACTCTATCCGCAGGCGCAGATCCTGCCCGTGCGTGGCAATGTAGACACGCGCCTGCGCAAGCTCGAGGCTGGCGATTACGATCTGATTGTGCTGGCCGCGGCGGGGCTGAGCCGTCTCGGCCTCTCTGAGGGGCTGGCGGATCGCCTGGAGTGTTTGCCGGTGGAGACGCTGCTCCCAGCTCCCGGTCAGGGAGCTCTGGCCTTAGAGCTGCGGGCAGATTCGGAGCTGGTGCCGCTGTTGACCGCGCTTAACGACGTGGAGGTCCAGGCGGCCACCAGCGCCGAGCGAGCCTTCATGCGTCGTCTGGGGGCCGGTTGCTATCTACCGGTCGCCGCCCATGCCTGGCTGGCCGATGAGCGCCTGCACCTGCGGGCCCTGGTGATCAGTCTGGACGGGTGCCGGGCGGTCCGTGTCCAGGGAAGCATTGCCTGGCATGCTGCGCAGGCTCTACGCCTGGCGGCTCAACTGGGGATGATGCTGGCCGAGCAGGCCCTGGCGCAGGGGGCCGAGGAGATTATTGCCGAGATCCGCGCCGCCAGCACTGTCTGAGCTGGGAGCCAGTCAGCGCGATGCCGCGACATGTAAGGAGGAGGTGCGATGATGGTTGCCGTTGAGGAGCAGGGGCAGCCGCTGCGTGGGCGGACGATTCTGGTGACGCGCGCTCAGGAGCAGGCCGAAGCCCTCAGCAGCCGCCTGCAGGCTCTTGGGGCAGAGACGCTGAGCTTCCCCGTGATCCGCCTGGTGCCGCCAGAAGATTGGGCGCCGCTTGATCGAGCCTTAGAACGTCTGGCAGCAGGTGCCCAGGAGGGACGTGCCCCCTATGACTGGCTGGTCTTTACCAGTGTCAACGGGGTGCGTTTCTGCGTTGAGCGCCTGCGCACCCTGGGGCTGGAGCCGGCCCTGCTGGGCAGAGGGGCGGCGCGGGTGGCCGCTATTGGACCAGCCACAGCGGCAGCCTTGGCCGAGCAGGGCGTGAGAGGGGTGCTGGTGCCCGAGGAGTATGTGGCTGAGCAGGTGGCCGCGGCCCTGTTGGCGGAATGCCAGCGTCAGGGGAGCAGCCCGGCGGGCCAGCGCGTCCTGCTGGCGCGCGCTGCTGAGGCCCGGCGCGTGTTGGCCGAGGCGCTGCGTCAGGCTGGCATGCTGGTCGAGGAGGTACCGGCCTATCGCACTCTGGCGGCGGCTGGTGACGATCCACGCGGGCAGCAGGTCCTGGCTTTGATCGACGAGGGGCGCCTCTCACTGGCGACCTTTACCAGCTCGTCTACGGTCCGCTCTTTTGTGCGCTGGCTGGAGCTGGCCGTGGGCGAACAAGCTGCAGGAGCCACTCCAGGTACTCTCTTAGCTCGTCAGGGAGTGGCGATCGCCTGCATTGGTCCCATTACTGCCGCCACGGCGCGCACCCTGGGCCTGCAGGTGGCCGTCGAAGCCCAGCCCTTTACCATCGAGGGGCTGGTCGCGGCCATTGTGGCCTATTATCGACGCCAGACCCAGGCTCCTCAAGAACAGGCAATTTAGAACGCTGTCTGACGAGAGGAGAATGGGCGGCATCTCCCTGCCTTGTCCTGGAAGGAAGCCAGAGAGCGAATCAACAAGAAACGGATAGCAACACCAGACAAGGTGTGTTAGAGTAGATAGAGAGAAGTGAAGAAGAGAGAAAGGCCATGTCAGGTCAGATGGAAACGGTTGAGCAGAGAGTCACAACTCAGCCCGAGCAGGAACCAGCCCGGGCCAAATCGAAGCAGCCTCGTCAGCTTGTGCGCTTCGTCTTTTACAAGCTTGATCCCCAGTGGCTGCGCCTGCCTGCCGAGCAGCGGCGCGCGGGCCGCGAGGAGCTGCTGGCCATCTACAATGAATATGCCCAATGCTCGCTGATCCGCAGCTATGCCCTCTATGGCTTGCGCTCCGACTGCGATTTTATGCTCTGGCAGGCGACCTACGATATCGAGCATCTTCAGGGATTGAGCAGCAAGATTCGCCGCAGCGCTATCGGACCCTATTTGTCCGAAGTGCGCTCATTCCTCTCGATGACCAAACGCTCCGTCTATGTGGGCAAAGGCCCGCGCGGGGCGGCGCATGACCCACGGCTGGTTATTACGCTCGAGGACAAGCCCTATCTCTTCGTCTATCCTTTTGTCAAAACTCGCCCCTGGTATGCTCTGCCGCTGCAGGAGCGCAAGCGTATGATGGACGAGCATATTCGCATGGGGGTGGCCTATCCCAACATCAAGATCCACACCACCTACTCGTTTGGATTGGACGATCAAGAATTTGTCGTCGCCTTTGAGTCCGACAGCGTAGCGGATTTTCTTGACCTCGTGCAGGAGATGCGCGAGAGCGAGGCCAGCCAGTATACCTTGCGCGACACGCCCATGTTCACCTGTATTGCGCGTTCCTTGCCGGAGATCCTGGACGACATTGGGGCGTGATCCCCAGAGCTGGCTGACTGACTGGCTGACTGACGGACTAACTGAGGGCCTGGGCAGGCAGCAGCGTGAATGGAGTAACATAGGGGCGAGATGAGTACGGGAGAGTATGGATCTATAGAAGGAGCTGGCGATGCAAACGGAGCGGCAACAGTCAGGCAAAAAGGCGGGACGGGAATGGTCGCGAGCCCTCTACCGTGAGGCTCAGAGCCTCATGCCTGGGGGGGTCAACAGTCCGGTGCGGGCCTTCCGCGCTGTAGGGGGGGAGCCAGTCTTTATCGAGCGTGGCGAGGGGGCCCATCTCTATGATGTCGATGGCAACCACTATCTGGATTATGTTGGCTCCTGGGGGCCGTTGATCCTGGGTCATGCCCATCCAGCGGTGGTGGAGGCTGTGACCCGGGCGGCGCGGCGTGGCTTTAGCTTTGGGGCGCCGACCGAGGCTGAGAACGAGCTAGCCCGTCTGGTCGTGGAAAGCGTCCCTTCGGTTGAACTGGTGCGCTTCGTTAACTCGGGCACGGAGGCCACCATGAGCGCGCTGCGCCTGGCCCGCGCCTATACGGGGCGTTCCAAGATCCTTAAGTTTGATGGCTGCTATCATGGCCATGCCGACCTGCTGCTGGTGCAGGCTGGCTCGGGCGTGGCCACGCTGGGTCTGCCCGGCAGCGCCGGGGTGCTGGCAGAGGCGACGGCTCACACGATCAGCCTGCCCTACAACGACAGTGCCGCCGTTGAGGAAGCCTTCCAGCGCTATCCCGAGGAAATTGCGGCGGTGATTGTGGAACCAGTGGCGGCCAATATGGGGCTGGTGTTGCCTCAACCTGGCTTTCTAGAGACGCTGCGGCGTCTGACCACTCAGTACGGGGCCGTCCTGATCTTTGACGAGGTGATTACGGGCTTCCGCGTAGCCCTGGGGGGCATGCAGGCGCGCACGGGCATTGTGCCTGACCTGACCTGTTTTGGCAAGATCATCGGCGGCGGTTTGCCTGTGGGAGCCTACGGTGGGAAGCGGGCCATCATGGAGCTGGTAGCCCCGCTGGGGCCGGTTTACCAGGCAGGGACCCTTTCCGGTAATCCCCTGGCTATGGCTGCCGGCATCGCGACCCTCAAAGAGTTGCAAAAGCCTGGCTGCTACGAGGAGCTGGAGCGCAAGGGGGCGCTGCTGGAGGAGGGCCTGCGCGCGGCGGTGGAAGCCTCTGGGTTGCCAGTCCAGGTCGTACGTTTGGCCTCGCTCTTCTGCCTCTTCTTCAGCGCGGAGCCGGTGCGCAACTATGCGGCGGCCAGGCAAGCCGACAGCGAGCGCTACGCGCGCTTCTTCTGGGCCCTCTTAGAGCGTGGCATCTACTTCCCACCTTCGCAGTTTGAGACCTGTTTCCTCTCGCTGGCTCACAGCGATGCCATGCTGGAGGAGACCTTACATGCCATTGCGCAGGCGCTGCGGGTCGTGGCAGGAAACGATGCCGACTCCAGCTCGCGGCCCTGACTGAGGGCGAGGGCCGGTGCTGGAGCTCTGGAGACCAAAGAAGAGGGCGAGGCAGGAAGGAAGGAAAGAAGGGAGCGAGGAAGGAAAGGAGCGCGATGGCATGAGTCAATTCCCCATCACACGCCTGCGGCGCACGCGCCGGACGGAGCGTCTACGCGGGCTCGTGCGTGAGACCCATCTTGCAGTTGAGCAATTGATCTATCCACTCTTCGTCGCCGAGGGCGTCAGCGAGCCGCGCCCGATCGCTTCCATGCCGGGCGTGGTGCAGTGGCCGCTGGAGCAGGTGGCGGGCGAGGCCGAGCGGGTAGCGGCTCTGGGCATTCCCGCTGTCCTGCTCTTTGGCATTCCTACCACCAAGGATGAACAAGGCTCGCAGGCGTATCATCCCGAGGGCATCATCCAGCGAGCTATCCAGCGCATCAAGGCTGCAGTGCCGGAGCTGCTCGTCGTGACCGACGTTTGTCTCTGCGAGTATACCAGCCACGGTCACTGCGGTGTGATTGCCGGTGGTGAAGTGCAAAACGATCCCTCGCTGGAGCTGTTGGCGCGCATGGCCCTCTCGCATGTCGAAGCCGGAGCCGATATCGTTGCTCCTTCGGACATGATGGATGGGCGTGTTGGCGCCATTCGACGCCTGCTCGATGAGCGAGGTTTTGCCCAGATACCGATCATGGCCTACTCAGCCAAATATGCTTCTGGCTTCTACGGCCCCTTCCGCGAAGCCGCCGAGTCGGCTCCCCAGTTTGGTGACCGGCGCTCCTATCAAATGGACCCGGCCAACGCGCGTGAAGCCTTGCGCGAGGTCGAGCTGGACATTGCCGAAGGAGCCGACATTGTCATGGTCAAGCCGGCTCTAGCCTATCTCGACGTCATCCGGCGCGTGCGCGAGCACTGTGATCTGCCGCTGGCGGCCTACAATGTCAGTGGCGAATATGCCATGATCAAGGCGGCGGCTCAGCAGGGCTGGCTGGAAGAGCGGCGCATCGTGATGGAAGTCTTAACCGGTATTCGCCGGGCCGGCGCCGATATCATCATCACCTATTTTGCTCCCGATGTCGCGCGCTGGCTGCGGGAAGGCTGAGCACGCCGGGCGAAAGTCCCCTAAAAGTCCTACTCTCTGCCCGACTACCGGGCTAAGCAGTTCTTGATGGCTCCTGGAGGGCAGAGAGAGCGTGCGGGCGAATAGCCGGACCGGGGGAAAGGAGGCCCAGGTCATTTGACAGCAGGCCCGAATGCGATTAGAATGATGCCTGTACCGGTCAGCAATGGCGGGATGGATGAACCCATCCATCCCTCCTTTCTTTATTTTGGCACGATGGCGGGAGCAGGGGCGGCTGGCCTGGGGGGCACTGTCAGGGAGAGCAGCCGCAGGCAAAGGCGTAGGGAAGAAATAAAATGGCCGGTTTTTTCTTTCTAAAGAGTAGGCAGTGTAGGAGGCAGTGGCAAGGTGGGAGTGAGAGCAGGGCAGAAGGAAGGCAGCGCACAATGAGTGGTCGTCGTTACCTCAGCGCTTTTCTTCCGTTCTCACCACATATAGGAGTAGCCCCAGCGCTGCCAGGGCGGCGGGCCGGGCAAGGCTAGCACTGCTGTCCGTGCTGTCCGCGGAAGCCGCCGCCAGAACAGGAGGATGGGCTAGGGAGTCCAGAAGAGCAGAGGGGGAGGTGGCGAGGCGAGGGAAGGAGGCCAGAAGGAGCTGACAAAATGTGGGGCTGTCAGAAAGGAGCGGGGCCAGCGGTCTTTAGAAGTAAAGGGGAAAGGGAATCTTTTTTTCTCCAGGCGATCTCTCCGCTGCCAGGGCAGAGGAGGGGAAACCGGCTCTTCCCCCATTTTTAGGGTTATGCTGATATCTTGTTACCAGAGAGGGTTCTGCTCCGTCCTCTTCACAAAAGGGGCCGGAGAAGGAGCCGGCTTCAGTGGGGAAGAGCCCCACAGAGGAAGGAACCTGGGAGCCCCGCAGAAGGCTCGGCAAGCCCGGTTCTTTTCGGAAGGAGCTGTTAAAAGCAAGAGTTTAGCTCACTAAAGGGAAGATTCGTGCTATGGTTGGGTTGAACACCAAAAATCGCTCTTATCAGCCCATCGGATCGTATGGAGTCATCGGAGACTGTCATTCAGCTGTGCTGATAGCGCCGGATGGTTCGGTAGACTGGGCCTGCCTGCCCGATTTTGACAGCCCGGCCATTTTTTGTCGGCTGCTCGATGCCGGGCGGGGTGGCTTTTTCCAGATTACCCCGACCGATAACACGATTCCTGGAGTTCAGCGCTATCTTCGCGATAGCAATGTGCTGCAGACGCGCTTTACAAGCATTGGTGGCGAGATCGTGCTCACCGACTTCATGCCGGTGGAGTCGCTGGAGGCCTGGCCCTACCGCGGCTTGAACAACAATACCTGGTCGTATGAGGACGGCTCGTGCCATAGCCTGGTGCGCATTGTGGAATGTACGCATGGAGAGCTGCCGATTACGGTAACCCTGAAGGCGACGCCCAACTATGGAGCGACAACAAGCCAGATCGAGCTGCTGCCCAACGCTACGGGGGCGGTGATCTCGGATGGCCAACAGCATATTGGGCTGGCGATCATTGGGGCCTATCGGCTGCCGGGCTTCTCTCTGGAGATCGTGCCGGACGAGGGGGAGGAGCCGGAGGCGCTCCATCCCGCTCTGGTGGTGCAAGCCACACTGCGCGAGGGCGAGCGGCTGATCTTTGCGATCGGTATGGGGCGCAGCCTGCGCGCGGCACGGAAGCTGGTGGAGCAGGAGCTGCTCCAGCGCGATTTTACCGCGGAGCTGGCCCATACGTTGCATTGCTGGCGACGCTGGATCTCGGGGATCAACTACGATGGCCCATATGCCGAATGGGTTCGACGCAGCGCCCTTGTGCTGAAGATGATGACCTATGCGCCGACTGGGGCCCTGGTGGCCGCGCCCACAACGTCGCTGCCAGAGGAGATCGGGGGCGTGCGCAACTGGGACTATCGCTTTACCTGGCTGCGCGATGCCGCCTTTACGCTCTATGCCCTGCTGGTGCTCGGCTTTACCGATGAGGCCCGCGCCTTTACCTACTGGCTGCGCCGCCTGTCGTATTCTAACGGCGAGGACCTGCAGGTGATGTACGGCATCCGTGGCGAGCGCGAGCTGCCGGAGCGGGAGCTGCCACATTTGGAGGGCTATTGTGGCTCGCGCCCGGTGCGCATCGGCAACGCCGCTGCCGATCAGAAGCAGATGGATGTCTTCGGCGAGATCCTGGATTGCATCCATCTCTACCGCCGCCGCGGTGGCTTCGAACGCTACGGCGAGAAGCTGGAAGGCCCCCTGTGGGAAATGCTGCGCTCACTGGTCGACTACGTCTGCGCCCACTGGCATGAGCCGGACCGCGGCATCTGGGAGATGCGTGGCGAGCCCCGCCACTATGTGTATTCGAAGGTCATGTGTTGGGTCGCGCTGGACCGCGGCATCCGCGCCGCTGAGCAGCTCCATCTGGAGGCTGATCTCCTGCGCTGGTACCGCGTGCGCGATCAGATTCGGGCGGATGTGCTGGCCCACGGCTATAATACCGAGATCGGTGCGTTCACCCAATCATATGCGAGCACGGCCCTTGATGCCTCCAATCTGCTCCTGCCGCTGATCGGCTTCATCCCTGCCGACGATCCCCGGATGCGCTCAACAGTCGATCGCATTATGGAGCAGCTCACGGACGAGCATGGCTTCGTCTACCGCTACCTGTCGGAGGACGGCTTGCCCGGCCAGGAGGGTACGTTTACGATCTGTACCTGCTGGCTGATCGATAATCTGGCCATGCAGGGCCGCCTCGATGAGGCGCGCTCGCTCTTCGAACGCTTGCTGACTTACGGCGGGAATCTCGGCCTCTTCTCGGAAGAGATCGATTCGCGCAATCGTGTGGCTCTGGGCAATTATCCCCAGGCTTTTACTCATATCGCTCTTATCAATAGCGCTTATAATCTTTATAAGGCAGAACAGCGTCTGGCTGAGCGCGATCGCTGCACGCAGCCGGTAATCGCCGCCATCCAGTTGCAGAAGAAGACCGACGAGTAAGCGAGCGCACCGGCGGGCGCTCGATCGGTAGTAGCTGGAGAGAAAGAGGAGCAAACGGAGCCTCCCACTGCTTGAGTCCGTTGCTCCTCCCCCGCTTACTCACTCACTCGCTCGCTTGCTCGCTCTGCAAGCGTCAGCGTCAGTACTCAGCCGACCAGCTGGCAGGAAGGACGAGGTCGCCTCCTTGCTGCTGCGGCAGGACGCCGTACCCAAGATGGGCTGCCTCTGTACGCGGGTCACTGGGGACCTCCCCGGTGGCCCGCTTGTTGTTTGTTCCAGCGCCATGTATCGCGCTGCGCTCTGAGGCGCGCGTATGGTCTCGCCTGACCTGGCCCTCTCTGGCTTCGCTGCCGCCGCCGCCAGCTCCCCTCGGGCCGCGCCCTTCCCTGGCCCCCCGCGCCGTTGCTCTGGTGCGCCTATTGACAAACAGTGCTCTGTATCGTATGTTAATTAATAGTTTCTATAGTTGATCCATTATGTCAACTTTGAGGACTGAGGTATGGCGACCGAGCAAGAGCATCAGACCCCTTCTTCCGCTGGCAACAACCTCCTGAGCCTGGGAGTCGGCGGCGGCAGCAAGGTAGAGCGCATCAAGGCTGAGAGCCAGTATCTGCGCGGGGCGATTGCCGAAGAGCTGGCTCAGGACGGCACGCATTTCAGCGAGGCGCAGGTCCAGCTCATCAAATTTCATGGGATCTATCAGCAGGAGAACCGTGACCTGCGTCAGGCCCGTAAGGCCGCGGGTGAGGAAAAGGCTTATCAATTCATGGTCCGCTCGCGTATTCCGGGGGGCGCATTGACCGCCGAGCAATATCTGGTCGAAGATGATCTGGCGGGCCGCTATGCCAATGGAACCTTACGCTTCACGACGCGCCAGGGCATTCAGCTGCATGGCGTTCTGAAGCACGACCTGCGCGCGACGATCCGCGCCATCAATGAGGCGCTGCTCTCGACGCTGGCGGCCTGTGGCGATGTGAATCGCAACGTGATGGCCTGTCCGGCGCCGGCGCGCAATCGGGCCCAGGCGCAAGTACAGGAGGTAGCGCGGCAGATCGCTCGTCATCTGGCGCCGCGCAGCCGGGCCTATCATGAGATCTGGATCGATGGGCAGCATGTCCAGACAGTGGGGACGCCGGACGATGAGGTGGTGGAGCCGATCTACGGGCCGACCTATTTGCCGCGCAAATTCAAGATCGGCGTGGCTTTTCCGGGCGATAACTGTATCGATGTCTACACCCAGGATATCGGGCTGGTGGCAGAGCTGGACGACGGCGGCGAGCTCGCGGGCTTCACGGTCCTGGTAGGCGGCGGCATGGGGATGACCCACGGCAAGGCTGAGACGTTCCCCCGTCTGGGGACGCCGCTCTGCTTTGTGCCGGCGGCTGAGGCCCTCTCGGTGGTGGAGACCATCGTGACGATCCAGCGTGACTATGGCGATCGCCAGAACCGCAAGCATGCGCGCATGAAATATGTGGTTGAGGAGCGGGGTATCGCCTGGTTCCGCGCTGAGTTAGAGCGCCGCCTGGGCCATGCGGTGGCCGATCCTCATCCTCTCCACTGGGAGGGGGTCGATGATCATCTGGGCTGGCACGAGCAGGGAGATGGGCGCTGGTTTCTGGGGATCTATGTGCAGAATGGGCGCGTGCGCGATACGGACTCCTGCCAGTTGCGCACGGGCCTGCGGAAGGCGATCGAGACCTTCCGTCCTGGTATCCGTTTAACCGGACAGCAGAATATCCTACTGACCGATCTGACTGCGGATCAGCGTGAGCCGCTGGAGGCCTTGCTGCGGGAGCATGGCATCGAGACGGACCCCTCGAAGCTGGGGGTGAAGCGCTATGCGATGGCCTGCCCGGCCTTGCCGACCTGTGGTCTGGCGGTGGCTGAGGCCGAGCGCGTTCTGCCCGGCGTGGTGGGCGAGATCGGGCGCCAGCTGGAAGAGCTGGGCCTGGCCGGTGAACGCCTCAGTCTGCGGATGAGCGGCTGCCCCAATGGCTGTGCCCGTCCCTATATGGGCGACATTGGCTTCGTGGGCCGCTCGAAGGATCTCTACAATATCTATGTCGGCGGCGATTGGGAGAATACGCGCCTGACGACGCTCTACGCCGCCTCGGTACCTTTGCGGGAAATCCCGGCGACTCTTCGCCCGCTGTTACTCCTCTGGCGCGATGAGCGCGCTCCCGGCGAGACCTTCGGCGATTATTGCCAGCGCGTCGGAGTGGAGTATCTGCGTCAGCGGGCCTTGACCCTCGGCGAGCGCGAGCCGAGTGGCTTGCATTGAGAGAGTGCGCCTGCTCCTCTGCGGGAGAAGCAGGCGCACGCGCTCTATGAACTCTGCTGGACGGAGCAGATGCTGGAAAGATGGGACAACGTGGGTGGCTGTGCTGTTTTGAGCCTATGAGAGAGCGTGTGAGAGACCTGAGAGAGCACAGAGAGGAACGGCGACCGAGATGCCGAATTATTACCCGATTATGCTCGATGTACGCGGTCGGCGCGTGGTGGTAATCGGAGGCGATCGCATTGCGGCGGAGAAGGTGCAGACCTTTGCCGCCTGTGGGGCGCGAGTCTGTCTGATCGCTCCTGAATGGTGCCCGGAGCTGGAGCAGGTCGTGCAGGAGCTGGGCCCGCAGCTGGAGCTGCGGCGACGCCCTTATCTGCCTGGCGATCTGGAAGGGGCTTTTGTCGTGATTGCCACGACGCGCGAGCCGAAGCTGGTGGAAGCCGTCTGGGGTGAGGCCCAGCAGCGTGGGCAGTTGCTCAATATTGTTGATCTGCCCGAGCGCTGCAATTTCATCACGCCTTCTATTCTGCGTCGCGATTCCTTGACGGTGGCGGTCTCGACAGAGGGAGTGAGCCCGGGCCTGGCGAAGTTGATCCGTCAGGAGCTGGAGCAGCACTTTTCCCCTGCTTATGGGGCCTTCTTGCGCCTGGCTGCGGAGGCGCGGGCCTTGCTGCGGACCCAGGGAGTCACCTATGAGCAGCGTGATGCTTTCTTTCAGGAGTTTTACCGCTCGCCGGTACTGGCTCATCTGGAGGCCGGCGCCGAGGCCGAGGCCCGCGCTCTGACGGCGGAGCTCCTGCGCCACTATGGCGTGGAGGTAGCTCACTCGTTCGGCGAGAGAAGCACCGGCGCCACTGATGGGCGCTCGCTGGCCTCATAGGGGAGGGGGGGAATGGATGAGCGAGAGGTTGGAGCAGCCGGAGGCGGCGCCGGTGCGTGGCAAGGTCTATCTGGTTGGGGCTGGCCCCGGGGCGCCCGAGCTGATTACTGTCAAGGGGTTGCGCTGCCTGCGCGCCGCCGATGTGGTGATCTACGATCGCCTGGTGGCCCCTGACCTGCTGGCGGAGGCGCGGGCCGAGGCGGAGCTGATCTTTGCTGGCAAGCAGCCGGGCTGTCATCAGTTGCCCCAGGCTGAGATCAATCGCCTGCTGATCGAGCATGCCCGCCGCGGGCGCCTGGTGGTACGTCTGAAGGGTGGCGATCCCTTTGTCTTTGGGCGCGGTGGTGAGGAGGCGGAAGCGCTGGCACAGGCTGGGATTCCCTTTGAGGTGGTGCCGGGAGTAAGTGCCGCCCTGGCTGTGCCGGCCTACGCGGGGGTGCCGGTCACCCATCGTGGCCTGGCTTCGTTGGTGACCGTGGTGACCGGCCACAAGGAGCGCGGCACTGAGGCGAGCGCCGTGGATTGGCGCACACTGGCGCGTGTCGGGGGGACGCTGGTGATTTTGATGGGCGTGAAGACGCTGCCGCAGATTGTGGCTGAGCTGCAGGCTGGGGGACTGGACCCCGCGACTCCGGCCCTGGTGGTCGAGTGGGGGACGCTGCCCCGGCAGCGCGCAGTTCAGGGCAGGCTGGCCGAAATTGCGGAGCGCGCTGCTCAGGCCGCCGTACGGGCGCCAGCGGTCATCGTGGTCGGTGAGGTGGTGCGCCTGCGCGAGGTGCTGGCCTGGTTCCAAGACGAAGGGGCCGCTCCCCTTGCTGCTGATGATCCGTATGCTATAATGGCCGACGAGTAGCGCCGGTGGTCTGCCTGGCTGAGATGTGATGAGGCGAGGCTGCCGGCAGGCAAGGGGCTGGCCATTGTAATGTCTACCGTCTATCCACAGGTACGTTTGAAGCCGCAGCGCGAGGAGCCGCTGCTCAATGGGCATCTCTGGGTCTTCTCGGGAGCCTTGCAGCAGGTGCCGCGCGAGGTCGAGCCGGGCGGGCTGGTTGAGGTGCGCTCGGCCTCGGGGCAGTTCCTCGGGCGCGGCTATTATCATCCTCACACCGATATTGCGATCCGTCTGCTGACGCGCCGTGAGGAGCCGATCGATGCAGCGCTGCTGCGCCGACGTATTCGCCGCGCTCAGGAGCTACGCCGCGTCTTTGATCCTGCTGTCACCAACATCTATCGGCTGATCCATTCAGAAGGTGATGGTCTGCCTGGTCTGGTCGTCGATCGCTATGCTGAGGTTCTGGTGGCTCAGGTGCACACGCTCGGCATGGAGCGCCTTTTGCCCCTGCTGGTGGAGCCGCTCCTTGAAGAGACGGGGGCACGTGGTCTACTTCTGCGGAACGATAGCCAGGCGCGGCGTCGTGAAGGGCTGGCGCTGGAGGAGCCGCGCTTGCTGGCCGGCGAGGTGCCACCAGAGGTAGAAGGGCGCGAAAACGGTGTGCGCTACCTGATTGATCCCTGGCGTGGTCAAAAAACTGGCTTCTTTCTTGATCAACGGGACAAGCGGGCTGCGCTGGCCAAGTATGTGCGGGCTGTGGTCGCGGAACTGGCGCCCGAGGGCGTGGCCCGTGTGCTCAATTGCTTCTCCTATACTGGCGGCTTTTCGCTGGTCGCTGCCCTGAGTGATGGGCGAGTGCGGGTGACCAGCGTGGATAGCTCGCAGCCGGCAATGGAGGCGGCCCGACGCCACTTCGCGCTCAATGGGCTGGATGCTGATCAGCATGCCTTTGTCATTGCCGATGTCTTTACCTATTTGGAGGAGGCCCGGACCCGGGGCGAGCGCTTCGACATTGTTGTCCTTGATCCGCCGGCCTTTGCGCGCAGCCAGGCGGCGAGGTCGCAGGCTCTGCGCGCCTATCGTCGTCTGAACCTGCTGGGCATGAGTGTCCTGCGCCCCGCCGGTATTCTGCTGAGCTGCTCTTGCTCGGGGGCGATTGGTCTGGATGATCTCGCGGGGACGCTCTCGCTGGCAGCGCGCGCCCTTGACCGCGAGGTGCAGGTGTTGGAAGTGTTGACCCATAGCTGCGATCATCCTGTCAGGCTGGCTATGCCCGAGACCCTCTATCTCAAAGCCATCTTCTGTCGTCTGCTCTGGTGACATGGCTCTCTTTCCCTCTCTGAGGGCCCGACAACTATCGTGGCCGGCTTTCGCGCTGCCTGTTGGCGCAATTCTGTGCACCTGAGAGAGATACGTGTCGATGATGCCATCTCTCTCTGCTGCTGGTGCGTTTCCCTTTCCCGGGCCGGTGACGGAGAGTCGTCTATCTCTCTTTCACGTGACCTGCTGCCAAGAGAGGCATCCGTTTCAGACGCAGAGCCGCCTGGCTCCTGCGACTCTGAAACGGATGATGCTGGTCGGGGAGGATCAAAGGGCCTCCCCGTTTGTATCAGTGTCGGCCCGGGCACTTCTGCTAAACTGAAGCTTTGTTAGAGCTGAGCTGGAGCGGAATCTGCGCCTCCTGGCTATTGGGAAGAAGATCGCTGTGCATCATAATCACTGTACAAGCCGTGGTTCCTTCCGGTAGTGTGAAGATAGCATCGCCGGTCTGGTTGGTGGTTCCTGCCTTCATGATTACGGGGATGGTACTCGCTGTAGGCGGGAAGCGATCGTTGCCGACCTGAAGGCGCAGGAAGTCATCGGCGTTGAAGCCAACATCCTGGTCGGACGGGTTATCGATGCGGAAGCTTAAGGTCAAGAAACGTTTTCCGCTATCCGCTTGCTTACCGTGAGCGCTCCAGCTCACAGTAGTGGACGTGACCGTCCATTTCATGCCGGCGTAGGTGGTCTGGGCGTTCGTTGGCTTGGTGGTAGAGGGATCGTATTTCGTGAGGTCGGGCTTGTTCTGGAGGGGGATGTCCATGATCGCTTCGGTGGGGGCTCCCAGACGCAAAAGCGTATGGTTCACATCCACGTTGCTGGGAACGGGGAAATCAAGCCAGTTGGTGCGTGTCGAGCTGGGTTGCGGGGCCCCGCCGTATTGTAGGGCGTTTGGTGCAACGCTCGTTTGATCGGGAAGGATCAGGCGAGCAATCTCATTATAGGAATAAGAGGCAAAGTCATTGGTCCTGTTGTTCTCCTTGAGGAGGACGCGCAAGAGCGCCTCACTATTGGTGGTATTGAGGTCATCAGGGAAGTTGGTGGCTAATTGAACATTCACGACGGTGATTGTGATGGAGGAGTAGGTCAAGGTGCCGTTCACAGGGAAGGTGCGGGTTGGGATGCTTGTTGGTGTGTTGGAACGGAGCGTAGTGCTCCCACTGGTGCCACTGCCGTGTGAAGAGGTGCTGGTGGTGCCGGTGCTGGTGAGGTTGCGCAGGAGGAGGTAACCGCCCAGGCTCAAGGCCCCACAGACGACCACGATCAGCAGAATGATCAGCAGCACGCCACAGCTGAGGCCGGTGATGACGCCGCGGCTGCCGTTCTGCTGTGGGCGCGCGTAAGGGGGGGGTACACTGACTGGCTGGGGTGGACGTATGGCTCCTTGCTGACCGTAGGGGGGAGTGGGAGGAAAGGGACCGGCAGGGGTGGGGGTGGATGGCGGGGAGGGCGTATAGCCCGGCTGGCCTGGCTGCCGTTGGCCAAAGACCGCTTGCTGCGGGCCGGAGCTGGGCGGCTGTTGATTGGGAGGCGGGGCAGGAGACCAGGCAGGAGGATGGGAAGGGGGAGCTGGTGAGGGTGGCGGTGACACAACGGTCCTCTCTGTCGACTCGGAAGATCCGGCTGGTCCCCCTGCTCCAGACGAGTGGGTAGGGTCGCCGGTTTCCGCACTGAGAACAGTACCGCACATTGAGCAGAAAGACTGCTGTCCTTGTAATGGGGCGCCACAGTTTGGACAGAAGCGAAAGTTGGACTGCATGGTAGAAGCCTCCTGTCATAAGGAAGGATAGGCAAAGGTGTCTGTCAGCAAGAGAACGCTGGAAGGGAAGAATTCTCTAGGGTGAATGTGAGCAATACGGAGTGAGGGCAGAGGGCTGGGAATCCTGCTCAAGGATGCTCCGTCGGCGCAGCTGGCCACCGCCATTCGGCGGGCGCTGGCAGGTGAGCGCATCGTTGATCTTAGCCCGGCAATGGCGGCCCTCAGCGAAGGAGACAATCCTCTGACCGAGCGCGAGCGAGAAGTCTTGCGGGCCGCTCTGCCTGGAGCAAGCATAGCCGAGATCGCGGCTCAGCTCTTTCTCTCCGAGGGAACGGTGCGTAACTATCTCTCAGTTGCCATTCAGAGGATGGGGGCGCGCAATCGCATCGAGGCAGCGCAGCTGGCCCGTCAAAAAGGCTGGCTTTAGGGGCCAGTGGCGTCAAAGGAGTCGTCAATGGAGGGTGGGGGCGGGTGTGGATGGTCCCTTTTGCCCGGACCTTGCTCGTGAGCGTACAAGGGCAGGAGCCAGAGAGAGCTGCTATAATAATTAGAAGTCAACGACGACAAGAGAGACGTCTTTGCTCGGGCCCGGGTAGTTGCGCGTCACAGAGAAGAAGCCTGCTATGGTACAGACCAGCGATGACAGCCGGACAAACCTGATTGCCAGCCTGCAGGAGCGTGCCGAAGAGCTGGCCCAGCTCAACCGCATTGCCATTGCGCTCACCTCAGAGTTTGACCTCCAGCGCCTGCTCCAGATGATCACCGATGCCGCGCGCAAGGTGACCGCTGCCGAGTATGCGGCCTTTTTTCTCATTCCTGAACTCACCAGAGAATCGCCGGAGCGGCGCAGCAAGAAGGGCCTCTTTCATCTGGCGGCCATCTCTGGCGAGCATGGAGTCGAAGAGCACTTTCGCCATGTCGGTCCGGTCGAGGGGGTTGGCGTGCTTCATCCCGTCTTCTGGAAGGGCACCTCAGTGCTGGTAGACGACGTCCTTGCTGACCGGCGCTACCTTGGCATTCCCCGCGGCCATATCCCCGTGCGCAGTTTTCTCGGCGTCCAGCTGCGGACGCGCGAGGGGTCGATCCTGGGGGCCTTCCTCATTGGCCACACTCAGCCCGACCGCTTCAAGCCGCGTCACGTCGAGCTTATCGAGGCCCTCAGCGCGCAAGCCGCTGTTGCCATTCACAACGCCCAGCTCATTGCCCGCGAGCGCCACGCCATGGAAGAGCAGGCCGCGCGGCTCGAACGCGAGGTTCGCGAACGCACTGCCGAGCTAGAGCGGCGCAACCAGGAGCTGACGCGAGTAGCCACCGACCTCCAGACTTTACATCACGAGCTCACCGAAGCTCAGAAGCGCCAGATGCTGGCCGACGAGCGCAGCCGCATTGCTCAGGAGCTACACGACCGCGTCCAGCAGACGCTATTCACCATTGGTCTCAAGGCTGACTGGGCGTTGGAGCAGCTGCCGCCGGGGTCGCCGCTGGAGCGTCCCCTGCTCACCATCAAGCAGCTGGCCTCATTGGGCACGGCCCAGGTGCGCGATGCCATCTTTGCCCTCTCCTCCAGCGAGCCACAGACGCAGGACGGCGGACTGATCAGTCGCCTGCATACCCTCATCCACGACCTGCGCGAATCTGCGGCGGGCCTTGACATGGACCTGGTAGTCGCCGAGTGGGCCAGTGCGCCGCCGGCAGCGATCGAGAACGCCCTCTTTAACGTGGCGCGCGAGGCTCTTTCCAACGTCCTGCGCCATGCCCAGGCGACCACTGTCGTGGTCACCGTGCAGGTCACGCGCACACAGGCCATGCTGGTCGTTCAGGATAACGGGGTTGGCCTGGCGCCGGAGATCCTGGAGAACTACCGTCACAATCCGGCCCATCTGGGGCTGCGCGGCATGCAGCAGCGGGTGAGCGACTGTGGCGGGCAGCTTCTGCTGGTCAATGGCGAGGAAGGCGGCCTGATCGTGAAGGCGGTGATCCCCCTTGATTCGCTTACTGATCGTCGATGATCACGAAATGGTGCGCGAGGGCCTGAAGGCCATGCTGGTCTCGGAGCCGGATTTCGAGATTGTGGGCGAGGCGGCCAATGCTGAGCAGGCCCTGGGGCTGGTCGAGCGCCTGCGCCCCGACATCATTCTGCTCGATGTGCGCCTGCCGGGAGTGAGCGGCGTCGCGCTCTGCCGTCAGGTCTGCGAGCGTTACCCTGAGATCGGGGTTATCATTGTCACCACCTATACTGATGAGCAGCTGGTGGCCGAATGTCTGCAGGCGGGCGCCCGTGGCTACATTGTCAAGGACATCGAGCGCTTTGATCTCAAGCGCTCGATTCGCGCGGTGGCGCGTGGCGAGGCGGCCATTGATCCCAAGGCGGCGGTGGCCGTGCTGGCCCAGCTACGCCGGACGCCGGTGCGCCAGGAGCCGGGGCCGGAGCCGCTGAGCGCCCAGCAACTGGTGATTCTACGCCTCATTGCGCAGGGCCTCTCCAGCCGCGAGATCGCCGCCAAGCTCTACCTCAGCGAAAATACAGTCAAGAGTTACGTTCAAGAGATCCTCCACCGTCTGGGAGTCAAGAACCGCACCGAGGCCGTCATGGTGGCCGTCAAGCAGGGCTGGCTGTGAGCGAGAGGGAGGCCGCCCTGCGGCTGCGGCCTTGGACACCTGGCCAGACGCTCTGCTGCAGCTTTTGCCGAGGGCACTTCCCTCCAAAAGCAGGGGAGTAAGACCCTGCATTCGGGGGTAACAGGCGCTTCCCCGCTCTGGCTATACTGGAAGCAGTGTAGACCATGCATAAACCACGCCACGCTCTGCGAAATGCTGATCCGAGACGCTCTGCACTCAGACCCAAGCCAGCGCCAGACAGGAGCGAGCACGTCACAAAGGCCGACTGGAGCCAGACGCATCCGGCCTGGCCTCGGGTCATGCCCCGCCCTGCCTGCTCAGTAGGCTGCCAGTGACGAAACGGAGGTGATCTCCCCTTGATCCCTGGTCCTTTTGACTATCAGGTGGCCAGCAGCGTTGCTGAAGCCATCGCCCTACTGGACCAGCACGGCGCCGATGCCAAGGTGCTCGCGGGTGGGCACAGCCTCATTCCCCTCCTGCGCTTCCGCCTCGCCTCCCCCGCCGTTCTGGTGGACATCAACCGTCTGCACGACCTGGAGTACATGCAAGAAGCCGACGGTACCCTGCACATTGGGGCCTTGACGCGCGAAGTCGACCTGGAGGCCTCGGACCTCATTCGCCGGCGCTATCCCATTCTGGCGGATACGGCCCGCGTCATCGCCGATCCCGTGGTGCGCAACTGGGCCACCATCGGCGGCAATCTGGCCCACGCTGATCCTGCCAACGATCACCCGGCGACCATGCTCGCCCTCGGGGCCCAGCTCGTAGCGACCGGTCCCACCGGCCAGCGCCTCATTCCGGTCGAGCAGTTCTTTACCGACAGCAGCTTTGAGACGACGCTGCAGCCCAACGAGCTGCTGACCGAGATCCGCATTCCGGCCCCGGCAGAGCGCAGCGGCGGCGCCTATTTGAAGCTAGAGCGCAAGGTTGGTGACTACGCCATCGCCGGCGTGGCCGCCTACGTTGTCCTGGACGGAGCCGGGCACGTCACCTACGCTGGTATCGGGCTGACCAACGTCGGCCCGACCCCCATCAAGGCCCGCGCCGCTGAGCAGCTCCTGCTTGGCAGCACCCTTGACGACGCGGTCATCGCCCAGGCCGCCAGGCAAGCCGCTGCCGAAGCTCAGCCTGTCAGCGACCTGCGCGGTCCCGCTGACTACAAGCGTGCGATGGTTGAGACATTGACCATGCGGGCGCTGCGCCAGGCGCGCAGCCGCGCAACAGGAGGCGCCTAGCCATGAGCATCCACCACATTCGCGTCACCATCAACGGCAAGCTCTACGAAGGCGACGTTGAGGCGCGTACCCTGCTGGTTCACTGGCTGCGCGACAGCCTGCGCCTCACCGGCACTCACATTGGTTGTGACACCTCCTCCTGCGGCGCCTGTACCATCCTGGTCGATGGCAAGGCGGTCAAATCCTGCACCATGCTGGCCGTGCAGGCCGATGGGCGCGAGCTGCTGACCGTCGAGGGCCTGGAGCAAAACGGCAAGCTCCACCCGCTGCAGGAAGGCTTTCACGTCGAGCACGCCCTGCAGTGCGGTTACTGCACGCCGGGCATGATGATGGCCGCCCTGGCTCTGCTCAAGCGCAATCCCGATCCCAGCGAGCAAGAGATCCGCGAAGGCATCTCGGGCAATCTCTGCCGCTGCACGGGCTACGTCAATATTGTCAAGGCCATCCAGTACGCCGCGCAGAAGCTGCGCGAGCCGCAACCCGAGCAGGTACCCGCCGGCAGCGGCGGCGGAGGTGAATAGCCATGACCACCACCAGTGCAGGCCCACACGTCCACGGCCTGGGAGAACCCTACAAGCGCAAGGAAGATGCGCGCTTCATTCGCGGCAAGGGCAACTACGTCGACGATATCCAGCTCCCGGGCATGCTCTATGCCGACATTGTGCGCAGCCCCTACGCCCATGCCCTGATCAAGGGCATCGACATCAGCAAGGCCCTGCAGGTGCCGGGCGTTGTCGCCGTCATTACTGGCAAAGACCTGGAGGCCGCCGGCCTGGCCTGGATGCCGACGCTCTCCGGCGATAGCGAGGCCGTGCTGGCCGTCGATCGCGTCCTCTACCAGATGCAGGAAGTCGCCTTTGTTGTAGCCGAGAGCCGCTACGCTGCCGCCGATGGCGCAGCCGCGGTTGAAGTCGACTACGAGCCCCTGCCCGTCGTCGTCGATCCTCACAAAGCGCTGGCGCCCGACGCTCCACTGCTGCGGCCTGACAAGAAGGATCGCCAGCCGACCAACCAGATCTACCACTGGGAGACCGGCGACCGCGCTGCCACCGATGCCGCCTTTGCCGAGGCCGAGCAGAACGGCGTTGTCGTGCGTCAGGACATGTACGTCCCGCGTATCCACCCGGCGCCCATCGAGACCTGTGGCTGTGTGGCTGATTACAACGCGGCCACCGGCAAGCTGACCGTCTGGATGACCTCGCAGGCTCCGCATGCCCATCGCACGCTCTTCGCCATCGTCTCCGGCCTGCCTGAGCACCGCATCCGTGTCATCTCGCCCGACGTCGGTGGTGGCTTCGGCAACAAAGTTCCCATCTATCCCGGCTACGTCTGCGCTGTCGTCGCAGCCCTCAAGACTGGCAGGCCGGTCAAATGGATCGAGGATCGTACCGAGAATCTGACCAGCACCGGCTTTGCGCGCGACTACCACATCCACGCGGAGATCGCCGCTGACAAAGAGGGCACCGTCAAGGCGCTGCGTGTCTACACCCTGGCCGATCACGGAGCCTTTGATGCGGCGGCCCAGCCGACCAAGTTCCCCGCTGGCCTCTTCCACATCTGCACCGGCTCCTACGACTTCAAGCAGGCGCACGTCGCTGTCGATGCCGTGCACACCAACAAAGCCCCCGGCGGCATCGCGTACCGCTGCTCCTTCCGCGTCACGGAGGCCTCCTATCTCATCGAGCGCATGATGGACACGCTGGCGCGTGAGGTGGGCAAAGATCCCGCGGAGATCCGCCTGCAGAACTTCATCAAGCCCGAAGCCTTTCCCTACCGCTCGGCCCTGGGCTGGACCTACGACAGCGGCAACTATGAGCGTGCCCTGCGCCTGGCGATGGAGAAGATCGGCTACGAGGAGCTGCGCCGCGAACAGGCCGAGAAGCGAGCGCGCGGCGAGCTGATGGGCATCGGCATCTCCTCCTTTACCGAGATCGTCGGGGCTGGTCCCGGCAAGCACTTCGACATCGCTGGCATCCAGATGTTTGATAGCTGCGAGATCCGTGTCCATCCCACCGGCAAAGTGCTGGCCCGCATCGGTGTCCAGACGCAGGGCCAGGGGCACGAGACAACCTTTGCCCAAATCATCGCCGCCGAGCTGGGTATCTCGCCCGACGACGTCGACGTCGAGCATGGCGACACCGATACCGCCCCTTACGGCCTGGGTACCTACGCCAGTCGCAGCACTCCCGTCGGCGGGGCCGCCACCGCCGTGGCCGCGCGCAAGATCCGCGACAAGGCGCGCAAGATCGCGGCCTATCTGCTCGAAGTAGGCGAAGAAGACCTCGAATGGGAGCCGGGCCGCTTCTATGTGCGCGGCAGCCCGAGCAAAGGGAAGACCATCCAGGAGATCGCCTTTGCCGCTTATACCAACTGCCCGCCCTATCTGGAGCCGGGCCTGGAGGCCGTCAACTACTACGATCCCCCCAATCTGACCTATCCCTTTGGCAGCTACATCTGCGTTGTCGACATCGACCGTGGCACCGGCGAGGTGCACATTCGCCGCTTCCTGGCCGTCGACGACTGCGGCACGGTCATCAACCCGATGATCGTCGAGGGGCAGATTCACGGCGGCCTGACCCAGGGATTGGCGCCGGCCCTCTACGAGCAGTTGGCCTACGATGAGGACGGGAATGTCCTGGGAAGCAACTTCCAGGACTACCTGATCCCGACGGCGATAGAGACCCCGCGTTGGGAGACGGATCGCACGGTGACGCCCTCGCCACACCATCCCATTGGGGCCAAGGGCGTGGGCGAGTCCCCGACAGTGGGCGCTCCGCAGGCCATCGCCAATGCGGTGGTCGATGCCCTGGCGCACGTTGGTGTACGCCACATCGACATTCCCATCACCCCGTGGAAGGTCTGGGCCATTCTCAAAGAGAAAGGGCTTGCCACAGCGTAGTGTGGCCCTCAGCAACCCAACCAGGTGGATGATGGCAGCCGCCAGACCGGAGGCCGGAGCCAGGCGCAGACAAGCAGGCAGACAAGCAGGCAGACAAGCAGACAGATAGATAGACGCTGCTTGCCGCCTGGCGCAGCCGGTCGCCGGTGCTGGCTGCCCGGAGGGAAACGGTATGCCTGAGAATGTGCTCAAGCTGGCCCAGCGTCTGGAGCAGGCGCGCAAGCCCTTTGTCCTGGCGACCGTGGTCTGGTGCGAGCGGCCCACTTCGGCCAAGCCAGGGGCGCGGGCTTTGATCCAGGCCGATGGCAGCATCAGCGGCTGGATCGGCGGTAGCTGTGCCCAGCCGGTGGTCGTGCGCGAGGCCCTGCGCCTCCTCCACGAAGGGGGCGACCCCTATCTCCTGCGCCTGGGCGCGCCGGAGGCTGGTCTTACGCGCACCGGTTCTGGAGTGCGCGTCTTCCCCATGACCTGTAGCAGCGGAGGAATTCTAGACATTTATATGGAACCACATCTACCGCCGCCGCGTCTCTTCCTGATTGGCGCCTCTCCGGTCGTAGCGGCTCTCGCGCGCCTGGCGCCCGTCCTCGACTTTGGCGTTGTCCAGATCGACGAGGGCGGCCTGGTCAGCATGCAGCCCGACGAGCGCAGCGCTGTCCTGGTGGCCACACATGGCGAATACGACGAAGAGGCCGTTGCCCGCGCCCTACGCAGTCCCGCCTGGTATGTAGGCATGGTTGGCAGCCGCCGGCGGGCCGAGGCCTGTCGCCAGTACCTGCGCGAGGCCGGCCTGGAGGAACACGTCATTGCTCGCCTGAGGGCGCCCGCTGGTCTTGATCTGGGGGCGGTCACACCCGAAGAGATTGCTGCCAGTATCCTGGCCGAGCTGGTTCAGGTGCGCCGGCGCCAGTCCGCCCAGGCGCCAGCCGCAGCAGCGTCGCCTGCCGTTGTCGAGGCGGCGCCTGCGACCGCCATTGATCCGGTCTGTGGTATGATAGTAGAAGTAGTCGCCGCCAGGCAGCGCAGCACCTATCAAGGGCAGACCTTCTATTTCTGCTGCCCCGCCTGCAGGCGGCTCTTCGAAAGCGATCCGCAGCGCTATCTTGCGCCCAAGGCACACGCAACACACGAAAGGTGACAGGTCGCTATGGATTTCTCTGGTTCGCAGACCATCGCCGCCCCGATCGATAAGGTCTGGGCCTTCCTGCTGGATGTCAACAAAGTCGCTGAATGCGCTCCCGGCTTTCAGAGTCTCGAAGTGCTCGGAGAGGAGCACTGGAAGGCCGTGGTCAGCGTCGGCATTGGGGCCGTGAAGGCCAGGTTTACGCTGGATGTAACGCGGCCCGAGATGCATGAGCCGGATCACATGGTGGTGAAGGCGCGGGGGAAGGCGCCGGGGAGCGCCGTGGAACTCTCGGGCGATATGCACCTGACGGCGGTCGATAGCAATCAGACGCGCATGGACTGGGAGGCCAAAGTGATTGTGAGTGGGACGATCGCCAGCGTGGGGGCGCGCCTCTTGCAAGGAACCGCTGAGAAGCTGACTGGCCAATTCTTTGCCTGTTTAAAGACAAAGCTGGAGCCAGGCGGGACCTCGCAGAGCTAGGGAGGCTCCGCGCCCCAGGGTCGTGCCTGGCTCCGCGAGCAGCTGCTGAGCAGAGAGGGGGCTATGGAGAGCGCAATTGAGCGTTGGTATGCTATTCATGATGCGCGCGCACAGCAGATGGAGGCGATCTATGCCCGCCTGGGGCGCTCCAGTGCCGGTTATTGGGACCGGCGCGCGCGCTTCTTCCATCGCAGCACGCGCGCACGTGCTGTGAGTGATCCATTCTTTCAGCGCGTGCGCCAGGGGCTGGAGCCGACGCTGAGCGTCCTGGATGTGGGAGCCGGAACGGGCCGCTTCGCTCTGGCTGTGGCACCGCTGGTACGGGTGGTCTACGCGGTCGAACCCAATGCCACTATGCTGAGCTATCTGCGTCAGGAGGCGGGGGAGCGCGGGGTGAACAACATCGTGCCCATTCAAGCGACCTGGGAGGCAGCTCCTGCCGATCTGCGTGCTGATCTGGTGCTCTGCAGTCATGTGCTCTATCCGATCCGCGAGGTGGTCCCCTTCGTCGAAAAGCTGCGCGCTGCGGCCCGGAGAACGTGCTATATTTACATGCGCGCTACCCACTTCGATGACTTTACGGCTCCCGTCTGGCGCCATTTTCATCACACGGAGCGAGCCCGCTCTCCGACCTATATCCACTTGCTGGATGTCCTCTTTGAGATGGGCATCTATGCCAATGTGGAAATTGTGAAGACGCCGATCTCGCTGCGCTATTCCTCGCTTGATGATGCAGTGGAGGAGATGCTTGAGCAGCAACTTCTGCCCGACGATGAGGCGACGCGCCGCGAATTGCGCAGCTTCCTGGCAAACTGGCTGGTTCCTGACAACGATGAGCTGGTGGTCCCAGGCGGTGAGATGGTGAGCGCCGTTATCTGGTTCCCCGGGGCGGAGAGAGCAGACCCCTGAGTGGTACTGGCCAGGAGGGCGCGCTGGCTGCCCTCTTTGGCCACGCTGTTGACTCGCTCGTTCCGTCCGGCCAACCTGCCCACGAGCAGGTTGGCCGGCTGCTCCTCATCCTCCTCTCGCGTTACTGCTGTAACCGTCTCCTGACGAACTGGCTGGCTTCCTTGTGGTCTGACCCTTGTCGCCCTGCCCCCAATGTGCTACTATCCTGGCAGATTGTCCATGAGGAGCTGAGCGTCTGCATGCAAGAATCCGAACATTCTGAGCGCACTGCTGCCGCTCCCCAGGCCCAGGAAGGCGCCGAGGAGAAGCCTGCTGCTTCTGAGCCGGCGGAGCGACAGGCAGGCGAGACGGCTGCGACAGCCACGCCGGAAACTGCTCTCGTTGAAGGGAAGAGCCAGCCTCGGGCAAAAAGTGGACCCGACTGGCTGGCGGTGGAAGTGGTGACCGTAGTGGGCCTGCTCTTCGCTATTATTGCCCGCTTGAATGTCCAGCCCTCAACGGCGCTGGTGCCTGTGGCGGTGCTGGCTGCTCCCGGCTGTGGCCTGTTGGTGACGGCCATTCGTAAGCTGCGCACCTTGCAGCGTCCCGGCCTGCTGGAGGCGGCCCTATCCGGCGCTATTCTGGCGCTGTGTCATCTGGGGGCCGCCCTGACTTATCCCTCGGTGCTGTCGACGCTCTTGGCTCAGGCCGAGCTGCGCCTGGCCTTTTTGAGTACCTGGGGCCTGGTGGCCCTCTTTGCGCTGGTGCTGAGTGTCGTCGGGGCCGCGCTCGGCCATTTGGCCTTCGCCCCGTTACGGCCACTACCGGCCCGCTCGGAGGCTGCCGCGAAGGTGAGGCAAGACCAGGTCTTTGCTCAGGCTGAAGAAGGAGAGACCTCGGAAGAGGAAGAAGGAGGAGCAGATTCCGGGGAGTCGGCGCTGGCGGTTTCTCTCAGAACTGACGAGGGCGCAATAGAAGTGCCAGCCCGGGAAACGGTGAGCGCTTCCTCTGAGACCGCTCAGGCAGCGGCTCGAATCATCGACGGGCAGGATAGAGAGGACGAAGCAGAGGGAGAGCAGGCGGGAGAAGCGGGGGAGGCTGCGGATGCTGGCGAGACGGTGGCGGATTCAAGGCCGACTCGCCGTCCGTTGCTGAGCTATGCGATCGCCGTTCTGTTTCTGGCGCTCCTGCCGACGGTAGTGGGCTACCTCTTCGCAGCGGCCTACGATGCCATGTTTGTCCTCTACCAGTTTGCGCCCGGTCCTTTCCCAACGCTGCGCCTGTTGTCGGCGCTTTTGCCCTGGCAGGTGCCTATTCATATCGACCTGAGCCGGCCCGACGCCGCCCTGATTATTTTCTCGCTCTTGTGGCGCATCCCGCTCTTCCTCGGCAATGGGACCATGTTCGATGTCCTGGCCCTGGAGCCAGTGGTCTTGAATGGTGCTGCTCTGGCCTTGCTCCTCCTGACCACCTATGGTCAGGAGACGACTGGAACGGCTGCTGCCTCTGGAGGAGAGCCGGCGCTGCCAGGCTGGCCATCCTACCTGCTCTTGGCGGCCTTGCTGGGCCTGGCGCTGGTGCTGGCTCCTGATCTCTGGATCTTTCAAGGTCTGGCGGGCCTGTTGCAGATTCCCCATGCCGATATCGCGCTGCCACTCCGTACGCTGCGCATTCTTGATCCGCTCACGTTCAGTCTGAATCTCGTGACGGGGCCGCTGCTCTCTCTGCTCCTGGCACTGGCCTTGCGCTGGCAGTATGAGCGTGCACATGCCAGCCGGACAGGCTGGTCGTGACGCTGGTCTTCGCCCCACCGGGCTTGCGCAATTGACCAGGCAGCGATTACTCTTACTCTCATTGAGTGAGTATGTATACTTATGAATGATCCACGTATTCTTGTCATCTTTGGTCTCTTCTTTGTGGCCCTGGGGGGGTATAACCTGGTGGTTGGGCGTCGCCGCTTACGCGCCCAGCCAGGGATGCGCCCCCTGCAGCAGGTCAATATTCTCACGGGCAGCGAGTACCTGCTGCTGGCGCTGGTCTTCTTCATCAGTGCTCTGGCCAGAACGACGCTGCTGCCCTCCTCGGTAACGCCCTATCTGTTCGGGGCCTCTTTTGCCTTACTCATCATCTCCCTGGTCCTGGCCGTGATGGTGGTGCGTATGGCCACGCGAGGACGGGCGGTACCCCGCCAGGGTGTGGGAGAGGCTGCTGTGGCCTCCGGTGGTGATCAGGCGAGGAGCGGCAGTCAGACGTTGGAGACGGTGGAGAGCGATCCAGAGCTGGAAGCGGCCCGGCGCCGGGAGCGCCGTCGTCGCCGTCTGGAGCATCGGCGCAGGATGGCCGAGCAGCGCCGCCGACGGGCAGGCAAAGCCTGAGCGAGATCAGGAAGAATGACGACGAAGAAAAGGGCGCCCCGACTCGCTCGAATGAAGAGCCGGGCGCCCACGGGGTCCTGTAGCCTGGTATAGCCTAGCTCAGGGCCTCGATCACAGCGTGCGCGATGCTGGCGCTCGATTGTGGGTTCTGGCCCGTGATCAGCAGCCCATCGCGCTCCACGTGGTCGGACCAATTGGGGCGGGTCACGAAATTGGCCCCCAACTCGCGCAGGCGCGTCTCCAGCAGGAAGGGCATAAACTTATCCAGCCCGGTGGCGCGCTCCTCCTCGTCGGTGAAGGCCGTGATGGTCTTACCCGCCACCAGTGGCTGGCCATCGGCACGCCGGGCCCCGACCAGGCCCGCTGGACCGTGGCAGACAGCGGCGATGACCTTGCCCTGACCCTCGAAGTCGCCAAGCAGGCGGTGCAGAGTCGTATCTTCGGCCAGATCGAACATCACGCCATGCCCGCCAGGCAGGAAGATGGCGTCGTAATCGGCGGCATTCAGCCCAGCCAGGGGCCGCGTATTCTGCAGCTGGGCCCGGGCCTCGGCGTACTTCTGGGCCTCTTCCTCCTTGGGTTCGCTGCGCGGGTCAACGGGCACGCTGCCACCGCGCGGGCTGGCGACTGTGATCTGCCAGCCTTGCTCTTTGAAAGCCTGATAGGGAACCGCGAATTCCTCAAACCAGATCCCGGTCCGGTGCTCGTCGTCAATGCGATCGTGACCAGTCACTACCATCAGAATACGACGCGGTTGAGCCACAGAGAACTCACTCCTTTCTTCGGGTCTCGGCTAGGAAGGCAAGCTGTGCTCTGCACAGAGAGAGATGCATCTTACCACGATTGAGCGACGCCCACTCGCTGGAAACGCTGCGTCTCCTCTTCGGTGCTTTGGCGCGCCGCTCCGCTGACATTCTATATCGTGGCCCGGCTATAAAGCAAATAGTCTTTCTGATGATATAAGTTTATGATTAATCTGGAGTGGTACCGCTGCTTTGCTTTGCTGCCATCTACCGCGCCGGAGCTGTCTTCGGGGTGGCGTAGGCCCTCTTGCTGATGCTGCCTGCGGTGACCCAGCACCTGACGGCGCTGGAGGCCGCCGTGGGTGAGCCGCTCTTTCTGCGGCACCGCGGCAACAAGGAACTTTACAACCAGATTGTGCAGGAGGCCGTGCCAGGGCCAGAGTGGCTGGCATCATGACCGCAAAAAACGGTCACTGATGACCGTTTTTTTGGGATGCTCGAAAAGGCTTGACTGAGGCCGCCTGCGATGCTATTTTAGGAAGGGTACCGTCAGAATGCCTGTTTAGCCCGCTCTGGGATTGAAAGGGGATTGAAAATTGAAACGCTAAAGACCTTCCAGCTCAAGCTGCATCTCTGCCAGACCCTGCTGAGCGGCGTAGCGGACCGTCAGGCCGCTGATGCGACAGGTCAGATTCTGGCCGCTGCCCGTAGGTGCCAGGCTATCGATCAGCGTCACTGCATCGAAGAGCTGTAGCGCTGGATTCAGCGGCACAGTGATGCGGTGGCGACTGGCGGCGCGCTGCTCCTGAGCCAGCAAGAAGGCCGCCTTCTGAGCGCATTGGCTGGTAGTGGTCAGCTTGTGGTCAATGTGGTAGCGCAGGCGCTCGCAGCCCACCTGCTGTACATGGAGATCGTCGTAGGCCTCGGCGGTCGTCAAAGCTTGAGGCGAACCACTGGCCGGTGGCCTGCCACTGACGATGATATGGTTGGCGCGCTCGTCGCTACTGCCGATACTGAGCAGCTCGATCTCGGGCTGGTAGGACCAGACAGGGGTCTCGCCGCTACTCAGCTCGCGGAAGCGCAGGACCTCATCCTGGTCGAGGAAGTAGACCAGCCCGTATGTATTGCACAGCTCGTCGAGGGCCGCGCGGTAAGGCTGGCCTGCCTGGATGACAAAAGAGGGAATAGTCTGGCTCAGCTGGTCGGTAGCGGGAAGAGCGATGGTAAAGAGGCCAGCCCGGGCGCAGACCTCGCTAATCAGAAAGGCCAGCGTCTGGCCATTGTAGCTGTTCTGGTAGCGGGCGAGCAGATCGAGCTGGCGCGTGCGATCGTTGGCGACGAGCAAGAGGCGATGCTCCTGGGGAGAGCGCAGAAAGTGGAGCTGACTCAGGACATAGCTGCCAGTCTTGATCTGCGTCGGAGAAGGCGGCGTACCTGCGTAGTAGCCTTCGCTCAGGGTCAGCGTGGCTCCCGGGCCGAGTGGACGGTAGCTACCAGCGCTGCTGACCAGCGCGTTATAGCTGCCACCGCTGTTGTCCAGCAGCACCTCTAAGCGAGCGGGACGGCCTGGGCGCTCCAGGCGCCGATAGGCCAGCACAGCGGGCGAGAGATCGAGAGACTGCTGAGGGTTAGTGCTCTGGAAGAGGGGGGCGCTGGCGATCGTTGGCATCGTCAGGACGTAGGAGCGCGGACCTGCGTTTCCACTGGCGGGACTGGCGACGGGCAACACGACGGCCCCATAGGTACAGGACAGCATGTGCAGAATAGTCCCATTTGACCAGTGGACCAGGTCCAGCGACTGGCGCAGTCGTGGGTAGCTGTAGACTGAGCCGGTCAGGTTGCCGCTGTCGGCCTCGACGCAGCTCAGAGTGTAGAGGCCATCCGCGAAGGAGAGGCGCGGAGCCAGGCGCATAATAGCGGTAGTCGTAGCCGGGGCGATCGCCACGCCAGAACTCCACTGCCCATTAGCGGCGTTGAAGGTGCAGGTGCTCAGCGAGTAATTATCTGAGTAAATCAGCGTGTAGAGGGAGCCAGAGCAGGCGCTGGCCAGTCCGCCACCGGCTCCCAACGGTGGCAGTGACCAGCTCTGCAGACTGGACCAGCCAGTGCCGTTGAAAAAAGAGCAACCCAGGGCTTCGCCACCAACGACATCGTAGAGAAAAAAGACATCGTTGGTGCCAGCGCAGGCAATACCTTTGATCAGAGCGTTGCCCGGTGGGGAAAGCACAGTTGTCGGGCCGCTCCAACTCAGGCCATTGTTGGCTGAGGTCCAGACCCAGAGCTGGTTGCCGCCACTGCCACGCTGAGCGAAAGCCCGCAGCAGCCCCCCACAGTTAGCAACAGCGCAACTGCCGTCCTGATTCATAACGCCAGCCGCGCCCGGTAGCGTCACCCAGGCGCTGGTAGCCCACTGGCTGGCCTGAGCAGGATCAGTGATGCGTTGAACCTGGAATGTCCCGGTAAGAAAGGAGCTGGCGCGCGCCAGACGGACACGCACGATGCTGCCATCGCTGGCGAGACAGGCGTCGTGCCAGCTCTCAGGGGTCCCCGGGGTCTGGTAAGGAGCGTAGTGGAGGACATGGTCGGCGACGTTGAGAGTCAGGACTGGGCGGCGCGTAAGGCTGTTGAGAGCGGCGCTCAGGGGATTGGGAAGAGTACGAACCATGAGGGGAATCTCCTGCTTGGTGGGGGAGTCTCTGGCCTGGGCCTGCTGCTGAGGAGAAGAAAGGAGCAGGACAACAAGCACAGGGGATAGGGGAGGAAGACGCTGCTTCACCCGGCGCGGGGGACGCGCCCCAACCTCCTTTTATCAGTAGTAGTATAGCTGAGTGACAGCGCGAAAGCAAGATGTCCCGCTGAGAGGGCGGGACATCTTCATATAGACATTAGTCTATATAGTCGCCGTGCGCGGCTGGTGCTGATGAGAGGAGCGAACCGATCCAGGCGGGGGCCGCCGAATATTGTGCACAATGCATAAATATTTGAAGTGAGAATTAGCTATTCTACTCATTTACGGGGGAAATAGAAAATGATACTGTATAACCAGAGAAACGGATTGGGCATAATTAACAATAGCGTCCAGCCTGGCGGCTGATGCAGGGCAGGGCAGCGAGCGGGATCGGCGAGCAAGGGCGCCAGCGATCTGGGGCTGTCTGATCCTGTTGCCGCGCGAGAGGTGAAGGAAGGACGGATAGCAAGAGAGACAAGAAAGGAAGAGAGGCGACGCGCCATGAATGCGCCCTTGCTCAAAGAAAGCTTTGGGCTGATTGCCCCTCAGAAAGAAGCTTTCGCGCGCCAGTTCTACGAACGCCTTTTCGCGACCTATCCGCAAACGCGCCCGCTCTTTGCCAACACCGACATGCGGCGCCAGGAAAGCGCTCTCATGGCCACGCTCGCCGCCGTGGTCGCTGGCGTTGAGCGTGGGGAGAACCTTGTGCCGGTGCTACACAAGCTGGGTGAACGCCATTATCGCTATGGTGTGCAACCGGAGCACTATCCCCTGGTTGGGCAAGCCCTGATTGCCACCTTTGTCGACTTTCTTGGGCCGCGTTTCACGCCGGCCATGCAAGATGCCTGGGTACAGGCTTTTGAGGTCATCAGCTCCCAGATGATTGCTGCTGGTGAACCATAGCACGTTGCGTGGGGGGGCATCGCACTGCTTATTTGCCCTCCTGGGTGCGAATGCCCCTCCCTCCCCCCACCTTGCTGGGTCTTTCCCTTAAGACTGGGGCACGGAAAGGTCCGGCTTCTCCTCCGCCAGCCCGTTGGCCAGCCAGGCGGCGCGGACGCACTGCTTGAGCAGCATCACATTCGTCAACGGGCCGACGCCGCCCGGCGTTGGGGTGATGGCTGCAGCCACCTCGTGCACCGCCTCAAAGTCCACATCGCCCACGATCCCCCCTTCTGGCAAGGCGTTGATCCCGACATCGATGACCACCGCTCCCGGGCGCACCATCTCGGCGGTCACCAGGCGTGGGCGTCCGACAGCGGCGATCAGCACATCGGCCTGGCGCGTCAGCGTGGTCAGGTCGCGCGTACGCGAATGGCAGACGCTTACCGTAGCGTTGCGCTGGAGCAGCATCAAGGCCAGTGGCTTACCCACCACATTGCTGCGTCCCAGTATCACCACGCGCTTGCCTGCTAGCGGTATCCGATAGCGATCGAGAATCTCCATGACGGCGGCGGCGGTCGATGGCAGGAAGCTAGGGAGGCCCAGGAAGAGATTGCCGGCGCTACCTGGGCTGATGCCATCGATATCTTTCGCTGGTGCCACCGTATCGGCGACCATCTTCTGCGAGAGATGGGCGGGCAAGGGCATTTGCACGATGATGCCGTGGGTACGCTGGTCCTCATTGAGCTGAAGCAGCAGGGCGCGCAGCTCGTCGGCGCTTGTCAGCGCTGGCAGCTCCTCTAAACGGGCCTGCACGCCGATCTCGCCAGCCAGGCGTAGGATAGCCTTGGTGTAAACGCCGGAAGCTGCGTCGCCGCCCACGCGCACAATCACCAAACCGGGCGGGTATCCTTGCTGCTCACGGAAGCGAGCGATCTCGTCCCGCAGCTCTCCCCGAATCTCGCTGCTGAGGGCGCGCCCGTCGAGAATCGTTGCGCTCACAAGGCCCCTCCTACCAGGCGAACCACGTCGGCATGGCCCGTCTCCACTTGCTGCAGGGCCGTCTCCAGGCGCCCCTGCAGCTGCTCGACCAACTGCTGGTTTCTGAGCGAGCGCACATTGACGCGCACCATCCAGGCCGCGCCCTGGGCCGCGCTCACCACCAGGGCGGCCCCGGCAGCGATGTCGCTGCGGACGTTCTTGTTGCCAATCTGGGCCAGGCGCACGCAGAAACCCATCAGCTCCGCCGCCCGCTCGGCGACCTCCAGGGGCACCAGGGCCGCCTCATGGAGGCGTACCTGAATGACGCGGCTGCGAGCCTCGTTCTCTTCAGCGTTCCCTTTGGGAAGCCGAAAACTCATGGCCAGTCGCTCGTAGGCGTCACTATCCTCTTGTATGAGTTGCTGGAATCGCTCGCGCAATTCCTCTGTCTTCTGTAGAATGTCTTCGATCTCATCCTGTACATCGGCGTAACCACTCTTGCCAATAGTGAGTCGGGTGACCATGCTGGCAAGGGCCGCACCCATCGCTCCACTCAGCGCCGCAGCGGAGCCGCCCCCGGGTGTTGGTTGAGAGGAAGAGAGGTCATTAAGATACTCCCGTAGGGATTGATCTAGATACATGTACATGTCCTTGCAAAGAGCAGTAGCTATTGGCTGTCTGCAGTATCCCAGAGGGACAGGCGTTTTGTGGGACATTATAGCACAGAACTATTGATGCTGCGCGTGCTCTCGTGCCTGCTGGTGCGGCGGGTGCAGGCTGGGCCTGGAAGCTTGAGGATGAGAGAGGCTGACCTTGAGCCACCGTTTGGGGATCGACGTGGCTCAGGGCACGCTTCCAGCCCAGCTACAGGTAACGGCGCCGGTGCTTTAGCTGGAAGAGGTAGGCAGGTTGTTAGGGTTGGGGCTGGACCACTGCTTGAGCCATGCCGGGTCTTCTAGCGAGAAGAGGAAGCATCTCGCCTTACTAAGGGGGCGGAAGCTGGCGGCCCACAAGGCACAGCATAGGGACACGCGCAGTGTTCGACGGGTGCTGAATCGGCTTGGTCGCCGGCAACGACACCCCACCCAGACCTTCGCGCAGACGGTGGCCTGGCGCCTGGTGGACTGGGTGCCCCTACAGGCGGTGCTGGTCTTCGAACGGCTGCAGGTGCCTCTTACCGCAGCAAGAGCACATCCAAGGGCGGACCCTGCGGCGCAGGCTTGCGCTGTGGCAGCGGGGACTGATCCGCCGGTGGGCAGAGCAGCAGGCCCAGGGGCGGGGGCTGCGTGTGGTGGAGGTGAATCCGGCCTATACCAGCCAGACCTGTTCTCGCTGTGGGCAGCGAGGGAACCGCCGCCGGCACGCTTTCACTTGCCCACACTGTGGCTTCCAGGAGCATGCTGACATCAACGCCGCGCGCACTATCCGTACACGCTTTCCTGTCCTACGGGGCAGTGGGCTGCCATCAACCAGCCCTGAAGCCCGGGCCGACGAGGCTGCGGGCAAGCCCCTGGCTTGAGCCTGGGGCCGTTGATGAGAAAGAACGTTGCTAGACTTACTTCTCTGCCTGCCTCTCTGGCAGATATCCCGAAAGGGTAGTCGATCCCAAAAAAAGCGCTCCGTACGAGCCGGCTGTCTGTCCGTGATCAGACAGGCAGACGCTTCGCACGGAGCGCGGCTACTCTCTCCCTCAAGGAGGAAGGGTAGCGGGCCAGCGAGCTAGCTGGCCGTTGCCACGGAGCAAACCGCTTTCAATCGAGGCGGCATCAGTCGTATCAGTAGCCGCTCAGAATGCGCTGCTTCTCGGCCTCAAACTCGGCCTCTGTCAGGACTCCCGAGGCGCGCAGCCGCTCCAGCAGCTGCAGCTGAGCCAGACGGGCATCCGTCGAGGCACCAGGATTCTGGGCCGGCGCCTGATAGGGCGGATAGCCATAATAGCCCTGCTGATAGTATGGCGGGTAGCCCTGATACGGCTGGTTGCGTCCCTGCCAGCGACCAAGCATATAGCCCAGGCCGCCCGCTAGCAAATCGCCGAGCAGTCCTCCGCCAAAGCCGAAGCCGAAGGGGAAGAAGACAGGGCCACCCCAGCCCCAACCGTGATGGTGATGATGATGCATACGGTTCACTCTCCTTACTGTGTAAGACTGTGTAAGCTTCTCTTGCCTTCCTTTTCGTTCTCCCCCGCCCTCTGGAAGCACGCGCGCCAGCCGTTCTCTCTGGCGCTCTCCTGGGTGCTCCCTCCAACCAGCTAGAGAACCGGCAGGCAGATCAGGAGGCAGTCAGCCGGCTCAAAACTCGCTCGGGGCTGTTGCTGGCGCCCGGCGTTCTGCTGCCCATCCACTCCTCTCTCCGGCTCACGTACGTCGTCTGCCTGCCGGCCTTTTTCTCTCCTCCACTCAAGAGATACGCACGAGGAGTCCACGGGTTAAATGCTCTTCAGCCGGCTCCTTGCCCCTGGTGGCAAGCCGCCCTCGCCTACTGACTCCTCGTGCTGGCTTCCCGCTGGGCTGCTCTCTCTTCCGCTCCCAACGTATGGAACACCGTCGCCTGACCATCCATTTCTTTGGTGCGGGCGGGGCAGCGGGCGCGCTGCGTCGGCTGCTGGCCGCGCTGGCCGCATAGATGGCGGAGCCGCGGAAGGATTCCCGCCGATAGCCACGGCAGGCAGGGGGGCCGCTCTGCAGCAAAGCCTGCAGCTGGCGTTCCTTGCAGAGGAACAAAAGAGCAGCGAGGTGGGCGAAGCAGGAACGGCCTGCCAGTTCAGTGCTGGGCGTCTTCCTTCGTCTCAGCGAGTCTATCGCTCTCGCCGCGGAGAGTAGTGGGGTTGAGCCTACCGGCGAGAGCTGAGTCAGACGGTTGGGAGGAGCAGAGCGTGCCGCAGGAAGCCGGCGGCAAAGGATCTGTCAGATTCTTGCGCGCGAACTCCTCAATCGCGGCAATGACCTGGCCAAACTCCTGGCCTGTGGGCGTCAGATGATACTCGACGCGCGGCGGAATCTCCAGGAAGGCGCGCCGCTCGACAAAGCCCAGTTCCTCTAGCAAGCGGAGGCGTTGAGTCAGGGTGCGCGAACTGATGTGGCCTAGCTGCTCCAGCAGCTCGCTGAAGCGCCGCGGCCCGGACAAGAGATTAATGACGATCAGCAGAATGCAGACATCGCCGACCAGGCGAATGGCTCGCCCCATTGGGGTTGTTGCGTTACAGGCCTCCGGCCTCGCCGCCGGCTGTTCTCGCTCAGCTCTCTTCATGGCTACAGTATATCATACTATAAATAAGAAAGCAACATCCTTGACGATAGAAACTTTCTATGATACCCTTACTTTCATAAAGAAAGAAAAGAGAGGCATCGCTGCCGAGGAAGAGAGAAGTCTCTTCCCGGAGCGAGTCGGCAATAGAAAGGAAAGGAGTGGTCTTCTCATGTCAACAACCCTGAGCCTGGGGCTGCTTATCCTGCGTCTCGGGGCTGGTTTAACGCTGACCGGGCATGGACTGCAGAAGCTTTTTGGCTGGTTTGGCGGAGCGGGACTGGCGCGCACGCGCGAGAACTTCGCGCGTCAGGGCCTGCAGCCGGCCTGGCTCTGGGTGACGCTCGCTGTTCTGGGGGAGGTAGGGGGTGGTCTGGCGGTGGCGCTGGGCTTCCTCACCGCTGTAGGAGCAGCTGGTATGGCGGGCGCGATGGCAATGGCGACCTTCAAAAGCCACTGGCGCAACGGCTTCTGGATGCAGCGCGGTGGCTATGAATATAGTCTGCTTCTGCTGCTGGTGAGCATCGTCATCGGTCTCACGGGGCCGGGCAACTATGCGCTCGATGCCCTGCTTGGCATTGGCCAGCGAGAGACAGCGCTCTTTATTGGGCTGGCCCTGGCTGCACTCATCGTGGTAGCAATTGGGATTGTCATTAGTCGCAGGCCGCAGACAGCCTCGCAGGATGCCTGAGCCTGTCTGCTTAAAAGCTGGCTGGCTCGCGGCGCCCTGTCGGACAGTTCGGTCTGGGACTGGAGCCGGGGGGCCAGCCGGCCAGCGCGGAGCGAGGCGAGTGTCATGGAGATTGAGATCTGGTCGGACCTTGTTTGTCCCTGGTGCTATATCGGCAAGCGGCGTCTGGAGAAGGCGCTGGCGGGCTTTCCCCAGCGCGAGCGCATCAGGCTGGCCTGGCGTAGCTTTCAGCTTGATCCGCAGGCGCCGCATGAGGCACGTGAGAGCGTCAGTGCGATGCTGGCGCGTAAGTATGGTGTCTCCCTGGCCGAGGCCGAGGCCATGAATGCGCGCGTCAGTGCCCTGGCCGCCCAGGAGGGGCTGACTTTCCATCTGGAGCAGGCGCGCTATGGCAATACTTTCGATGCCCATCGCTTGCTCCATCTGGCCGCCGCCCATGATCTGACTCAGGCGCTGGCGGAACGCTTCTTTCGCGCCTACTTCAGCGAGGGGGTGGCCTTAAGTGAGCCGGAGACGCTCCGGCGCCTGGCTGGCGAGGTGGGCCTGCCGGCGGAAGAGATAGAGCTTGTGCTGCACAGCTCGGCCTACGCTGAGGCGGTGCATGAGGATGAGCGACGCGCCCAGGAGCTGGGCGTGCAGGGTGTGCCTTTCTTCCTCTTCGCAGGTCGCTATGCGGTCTCGGGGGCACAGCCAGTCTCGCTACTGCGTCAGGTATTGGAACGGGCCTGGCGCGAGACCGCTCGTGAGGCAACGCCACAGGTGATGACTGCTGTCAGCTCAGGAAGCGAGCAGGATCAGAACCAGGACGAGGCTTGCACCGATGGGAGCTGTGCCTTGCCAGGCAGCGAGCGCGCTGGCTGAGGCACTGGGGGGACTGGGCCAGGCCATCCACTGTCGCCAGCGCGGCCCAGCTCCTGCCCGGCGCGCAGCGCCTAGCGCAGAATCAGATAACAGGCAAGCACAATCAGGATGAGCAAGATCAGGAGCACCAGGATCAGCAGCGCTATCAAGAGGCGCTGCTGCCTGCTCTCCTCGAAACCGGGCAGAGCACCAGAAAGGCGCCCAAGCTGGCGGCTGATCCTGCCGGCGATCTCAGTCCCCCATGTCGTTGTTGTGCTGGCCACGAAAAGATTCCTCCGGAGGCCACTCGATGATCTCCTTCCCCTTGTGAAAGACCTCCTCGTACCAGCTTGCGTCTGCATCCAATTGCTTGAGCTGCTCTTCGCTGATCTCAGAAGTATCGCGCAGGCCTCGCACTTCGAGCGCGGCCAGAACGGCCAGGGCGTGCCTCATAGAAGCTGAGAGAGGCCCATAGCGCTGGCGATCCGCTCGGGCCTTGGCGGCCAGTTGTTGATCGGCCTCAGTGGCCAGTATGCGGTAGTTGAGGGCCTTCTCTGTGAGTGCCTGCTCCAGCTCTTTAGATGAGTAGGCCAGGCCAGACTCAACGATCTCGTCGACAGCTTTTCTAGTAGGGATGGGCAGGTTGAGCGTGTTGAGTTGGTTTTTAATAAATCGACGCAGTATCCTGTTGAGCCTTTCTTGATGAATGGTGATGAGATCACCTGACCCGGCCATCTCTTGAATCTCGTCAGTAAGAGTGGAGAGCTTGATGTTGAGCTGGCTTCTCAGCGCTGAGGGGATTTCATGGCTCTCGCTGGTTGAAAGCGGGTGCTGCCCAAAGGCCGAGAAGAGCGTCACATTATCAGGCTCGGGATAAAGATCGTTGCCGACCATGATGACGATGATCCTTTCTGTGAGTTGCCAGACACGCACGTTCGCCAGTTGCTGTGACTTGACTGCTGGTAGGGCCTGTCTCTCCTCCCTGGCTGGCGTCGGCGGCGGAGGCCGCCAGTAGCGACGCCGCCAGCGGCGTAACCAGGCTCGGGGACCATGCCGCCCATAGTGGTGCACCATTATTTTTGCACTAAAAAATTGACTCGCCCTGACGCACTGGAAATCGATGTTTTTCTGTAGAAGAGTGTACAATTATCGATGCTTATTGTCAAGAGATATCAACTGGTATCAATGTTTCACTCCATTGAAAAATAATGCCTGGTTGCTAGCTGCCCCAGCCTACTTCTGGCCGGAAGACGAGGATAACCTTGCCCTGCTATCCTGCCGCATGCTATAACTCGTAAGAGCACAGCTCTCCACTGTTCAGGAGCAGAACGATGCCACAAAAAAAAGAGGAGCCGCGGCAGCTTTCCGCCCTGCCGCCTCACCCGCTGGATGGAGCAGCCGGAGCCATCAGGAGGCGCTTGCGTATCTGCGGCTGCGTCGCTCATACCCTGGAGTTAGAGGCGGCGGACCTGGCCCATCTCCCTCGCCAGACCTGGCAGGCCCCTTTCTCGTGTGAGGAGGGCTGGACCGTGCCCGCCCTGATCTGGGAAGGCTGGCGTTTGCACAGCCTGCTCGATCTGGCCCGGCCCTTGCCCACGGCGCGCGCAGTGGCCGTCTGCGCCGGCAGCTATGCGGTCTGGCTGACCCTCGAAGAGGCCGGGCAGGCCCTGCTCTGTGATCGTCTGAACGGCGCTCCCCTGACGCTCGAGCATGGGGCCCCGTGGCGGCTGCTCGTTCCTGGTGGCAGATGTTACACAAGTGTGAAGTGGGTCGATACTCTGCTTGTGGGCGAGACAGCTGGTGTCTCCACCGCCGAGGAGATCGCCCGTCAGCGTCTACTGGCTCGCTAGAGCGCGAAAGCAAACCGCTGCCCTGACTTGTGGCAGAGCCTGGCCGGAAGGGGCGAGGCTGGCCCTGGCAGCTCGCGCTCCGGCGATTAGCCCAGCCGGAGCAAGTCCCAACCCGGCCCGCGGCGCCTTTCCCCTGAGCCTCGCCCAGGCACATGAGCGAGCCAGGTTTGCTCTACCCTGTGGCGCCGCCCGGGTGTGGCCTGGCCTGATCAGTTCAGCCCTGTTCTGCTCTCCCCGCCTCGGTGTCGCCCTGCTCGCTCGACGACGGTGGCTGGCCAGCACTGGGAGAGCCAGGGACACCAGCCATCTGGGCCAGCACATCGAAGAGCACCGCGAAATCCTCCTGGCCCAGTCCCAAAGCTCGCGCCGCCGTGAGCAACTCGTTGGTGAGAGCGACCGACGGCAGCGGCACATCGACCTCGCGCCCCAGCTCCTGAGCCAGCAGCAGGTCCTTCTGCATCATGTTGACGGAGAAGAGCGCCTCCGCTGGACGCTCAAGCACGAACGGACCGCGGTATTGCATGGCCGGCGAGGCCACAACGCTTTCCATCCAGACCCGAAAAGCTGTCTCGCGAGGGATACCCCCTTTCTCGGCCAGCAGCAAGCCCTCGCTGAAGGCCAGGAACTGCACCGGCAGGCTGAGGTTAATGGCGATTTTCATCAGCACGGCCTGTCCGTTGGAACCAACATAGTTGACTTTCGGGCCAATGTCGAGCAGCACAGGCCGCACCTGTTCGAAAACGGCCTGATCGCCGCCGACCATAATCGCCAGCCGGCCCTGCTCGACCGTCACCGTGCTCCCCGAAACGGGCGCGTCGAGCATGTGGGCGCCGCGCTCAGCGACGCGAGCCGCCAGGGCGCGACTGATCCCAGGGCTGACCGTGCTCATATCAATATAGATTTTGCCTGGACCCAGGCCGGCCAACAGGCCCTGTGGTCCCTCGGTAATGGCCTGCAGGGCCGCTGTATCAGCCACCATGCTGAAAATAATGTCGGCGGCCTGAGCCACCGCTGCCGGACTCTCTCCCCAGTGCATGCCGGCTTCCAGCAACCAGCGCGCCTTCTCACGGGTACGATTGTAGCCAGTGAGTGTATGCCCGGCTTGCAGCAAACGGTAGGCGATGCGCCCACCCATCGCTCCAAGGCCAACGAAACCCAGATTTGCCATCGCTGTCAATACCCTCCTCTACGGTAGAGTTGGTAGAGCGCGCTCCGCGCCCTGCTTCCTAGATAGTTCTACTCCAACCTCTCGCTCCAGTGCTACTGACTGGCCGTGAGAAGCGTCGCCTGTCCAGACTGAGCGCGCAGCCAACAGGCGAGTGGGAGTCTTGCCAAAGGCAGGCGGTCTGATTATACTATAATCATTGGTATGATAAACATACCATCTGGTCTCTGACCGGGGAAAGATCCTGGCTGCAGCGGAGAAAGGATTGTACTCACCTATTCAATCCAGCAAGCTGTTCGAACAGATTGCGGAACAGATCGAAGAGCGTATTCTGCGAGGCGAACTGCGCAGCGGCGATCGTCTGCCGAGCGAGCGTGAATTAAGTGAGCAATTTGGGGCGAGCCGGACGGCGGTCCGGGAGGCCATGAAGACGCTGGCTCAGCGAGGGCTGGTCGATATGCGACCGGGACGTGGCACCATCGTCATCAATGCCACCTCGCGCGCCATGCAACAGACCTTAGAGCTAATGGTGCGTGTTGGTCGCGAGGATGGCTACGCCAATCTGGTCGAGCTACGGGAGCTACTGGAGCCGGGCATTGCGGCCCTGGCTGCGGCGCGGGCCAGCGAAGAACACCTTGCGCGCCTGCGCGCGGTCGTGGAGCAGATGGATGCCAGCCTCCACGATGTCGAGGCCTACATTGCCGCCGACAACGACTTCCATCGTACGCTCGCCACGGCTTCGGGCAATCGCCTGATCCTCACCTTTGTTGACTCGATCGTCGATCTGCTCAGCGAGCAGCGCAAACATATCTCGCGTATCAGCGGAGCAATGGAGCGGGCCCAATACCATCACAAGCGCATTCTAGAAGCGGTGAGCTGCCGCGATGCCGAAGCCGCCCGTCTGGCCATGCAGGAGCACCTGCACCAGGTCCGTCAGGATCTGGAGACGGCCAACCGCGGCTAGGAGCAGCGCCCGCGCGCCCGCCCTCCAGTCGGGCCCAGCGGTTAGTGAGCCAGCCGGCAGTCCAGCGGGCCTCAGTCGCTCTCTCAGACTGCCGGAGGGGGCGGGACGGCTGAGCTATTGATTGCTCCCCCGTGGGCCAAGGTTGGTGAGATATGCTCATCCTATTGTCCTTTCATCAGGCTACAATAGCTGACCCGGTGGTCGGTCGGCAGAGCAGCCGGGGCACTGCGTGAGAATGTCGCAGCAGTCAGGAGCGGGAGAAGCACAACGATGGTCTCAGAGCACATCACCTCATCCGGGGAGCGTCCCCTGGCCTTTGACGAAGCCACGCGGACGCGCGAACGACAATTTTGGCTGGGTCTCTACGAGCAGATGCTCACCATACGCCTCTTCGAGGAGCAAGTCAACGAGCTGTATATGAGCGCCAAAATGCCGGGCCTGGCCCATTTGTACAGCGGCGAAGAGGCGGTAGCTGTCGGGGTCTGCGCGGCCCTGCGCCGCGACGACTACATCACCAGCACCCACCGTGGTCATGGGCACTGTCTTGCCAAAGGCGCCGCCGTCGACCGTATGTTTGCCGAGTTGCTCGGTAAGCAGCCCGGCTACTGTCGCGGCAAGGGCGGCTCGATGCACATCGCCGATCAGGAAAGCGGCAATCTGGGGGCCAATGCCATCGTCGGCGGTAGCGCTGGTATTGCCACAGGGGCTGCTCTCTCCTGCAAGCGCCGGGGCAGCGGCCAGGTCGTGGCCTGCTTCTTTGGCGATGGCGCCTTGGGGCAGGGCCTGCTCTATGAGGCCATGAACATGGCGGCGCTCTGGCAGCTGCCAGTCATCTACGTCTGCGAAAACAACCTCTACAACGAGTACACGCCCAACCGCGAGACGACTGCCGGTGATATGCTGGCTCGGCCCCGGGCCTTCGGCATCCAGACCGAGGAAGTCGATGGACAGGATGTACGCGCCGTTTACGCGGCTGCTGTGCGCCTTGTCGAGCGCGCGCGGCGCGGCGAGGGTCCGGCTTATCTCCAGTGCAACACCTACCGTTTCTATGGTCATCATGTTGGCGACATTCAGCGCAGCTACTATCGTGCCCGCGAAGAAGAGGAATGGTGGAAGGCGCAGCGCGATCCTCTCAAGATTCTCAGCTCCTGGCTGCGTGAGCAAGGGCTGGCCGAGGAGCGCCACTTTGCCGAGATCGAGCGGCGCGTGCGTGCCCTGATCGAGGCAGGGGTGCGCTTTGCTCTGGAGGCTCCCTATCCTGATCCGCAAGAGGTGGCCCAGCATGTCTATGCCTAGTGTCTCTAGTGCTGCCAGTGCGCCGCAGGCTCCAGAAGGCTGGCGCGAAATTACCCTGGGACAAGCGATTCGCGAGGCGCTGGCCGAGGAGATGCGCCGCGACCCGCGTGTGCTCCTCTTGGGAGAAGATGTCGCTGAGGCCGGCACCCCCTTCAAGGTGCTCAGCGGCCTGGTCGAGGAGTTTGGACCCGAGCGCGTCATCGACACGCCCATCTCGGAGGCCGGCTTTACAGGGATCGGTGTGGGTCTGGCCATGACCGGCATGCGGCCCGTCGTCGACATCATGTTCGGTGACTTTCTGACGCTGGCAATGGATCAGATCGTCAACCAGGCGGCCAAGGTGCACTATATGTCTGGTGGCAAGCTCAAGGTGCCCCTGGTGGTGCGCACGACGCTTGGGGCCACGCGCCGCTCGGCTGCCCAGCATAGCCAGAGTCTGCACGCCTGGTTTAGCCACGTCCCCGGGCTGAAAGTGGTGCTCCCCTCGACACCCTATGACGCCAAGGGCCTGCTGAAGACGGCCATTCGCGACGATAACCCGGTCCTCTTCTTCGAGGACAAGATGATGTATCAGCTCAAGGGGCTGGTGCCCGCAGGGGAGTATACCATTCCCTTTGGCGTGGCCGATATCAAGCGTGAGGGCAGCGATCTGACCATTGTGGCCACGAGCAGCATGGTCCAGGTGGCCCTGGCCGCCGCTTCAGCACTGGAGCAGCTCGGGATCAGCGCCGAAGTCATCGATCCGCGCACGACTTCGCCGCTGGACAAGCAGACGCTGATCGAGTCGGCCAGGAAGACGAGTCGCGTCATTGTAGTCGACGAGGGCTATCAGAGCTACGGCGTAACTGCTGAGATCGCTGCCGTCATTAACGAAGGGGCTTTTTACTATCTCGATGCACCGGTCAAGCGGCTTGGGGCCCTCGATGTGCCGGTCCCGTTCTCGCCCGTGCTTGAGGATCTGACCGTGCCAACGCCTGACGCCGTCGTGGAGATGGCCCGGACCCTCTGCGGGCGAGCTTGAGGCTCTGCGGCCCTCGTCTATCTGCTGAAAAGGAGAGGCTTGTCCTCGCTGGCAGGGAGGCCCGCGGTCAATGGCCAGGAAGCGCTCAATCAGGGAGCTTGTTCGTCGTCTCATCATCACTGTTGTCGTCACATCGTGTCAACACGATCGATGGTGATCGGTCAGCGCCTGGCGCCAGGAGGGGCCGGTAGCACGCGCCTGGCGCAGCGCTGCGACTCTGAGGGAGGAGAGACCAGCTATGGCGATTAAGACCTATGGACCGATGGCCGTTGACTGGGAGGTGCGCGTCGACTACGAGCGGCTGCGCCGCGAGCGGTTGGCGCGGGTGCAGAAGGTGCTCAAGGAGTCTGAGCTAGGGGCCTTGCTCTGCTTCGACATGAGCAACATTCGCTATATTACGTCGACCCATATTGGCACCTGGGCGATGGACAAGCTCTTCCGCTTTACCTTGCTGCCGCGGGATGACGAGCCGATCTTGTGGACCTTTGGCTCGGCGGCGCGCCATGATCAGCTCTATGCACCCTGGATGGGTGAGCGCGCGCGGGCAGGCATCTCGACGATGCGCGGGGCGATGGCTCCCGGCTCGGGACGAGCCGAAGATGTCGCCCGCAAGGTTCGCATTGAGCTAGAGGAGCGTGGGCTGCTCCATGAGCCATTGGGAGTGGATGTCATCGAGCCGCAGGTCCTCTTTGCTCTTCAGAAAGAGGGCATCACCATTGCCGACGGGCAAAATCTCATGCAGACGGCACGTATGATCAAGACCCAGGACGAGATCACTCTCTTGAGCACCGCCTGCATGATGGTCGATGCGGCCTACGAAGAGCTGTATCGCTGGATGCGTCCAGGTGTGCGCGAGAACGAGTGCGTGGCCCTGGTCAGCAAGGTCCTCTATGATCTCGGCTCGGAGCACGTCGAGGGCGTCAACGCTATTTCGGGCGAGCGCTGCAGTCCCCACCCGCATGTCTTCAGCGACCGCGTGCTGCGTCCGGGAGACCCCGCCTATTTTGACATTCTCCACAGTTTCAATGGCTATCGCACCTGCTACTACCGCACCTTTGCTGTGGGCAGCGCCTCGCCGGCGATGGTCGACGCCTACAAGCGTTGCCGCGAGATCCTCGATGTAGCCATCAACGCCATTAAGCCGGGCGTGACTACTGCCGAGGTCGTCAAGCTCTGGCCGCGCGCTGAGGAGTTTGGTTTCCCCAATGAAGAGGCAGCTTTCGCGCTGCAGTTCGGCCACGGCGTGGGCCTGACGATCTGGGAGAAGCCGGTCTTCAGCCGCCTGGTCTCCTTCGATCACCCCGAGGTCATCGAAGAGGGGATGGTCTTCGCGCTCGAGACCTTCTGGCCCGCCAGCGATGGCTGGACGGCAGCCCGCATTGAGGAGCAGCTTGTGGTAACAAAGGACGGCTGCGAGGTCATAACGCGCTTCCCCGCCGAAGAGCTGCTCGTGGCCGGAACACGCTACTACACCGTCAACGGACCGCTCTCTCCCATTCGCGAGGTGCAGTCACATCTGAACACGGCTGCTGGCCAGAGCGGGCCACGGATGCCGGCGCCAGCAGCGACCTCAGCAGGTCATACACTCTAGCTCTTGCCCGCTGGTCCGTTCCGGCCTGGCCTGCTCGCCACTCTTGCCGGCCCTGGCTGGCTCTGCCAGGTGTCCGGGGGCAGGTCGAGGCAGGCCAGGCCCTGGCCCGAGCGTGGTGTCCGAGCTAAAGCCACCAACTACCAGAGCAAAAGAAGAGGAGAGGAGTGCACTGATGGCGACCAGGGTCATCATGCCCGCGTTAGGAATGGCCCAGGAGACAGGGAAGATTCTGCGCTGGCTCAAGCGGGAGGGCGAGCCAGTGACCCAGGGTGAAGCGCTGGCCGAGGTCGAGACAGACAAGGCGACCGTCGAACTGGAGGCGCCAGCCTCGGGTCTGCTGAGTGCGGTCTCTGCCAGGGAAGGGGAGGACATTCCCGTTGGGCAGCAGATTGCCCTGATTCTGGCCCCCGGAGAGCAGCCTGCCTCTTCTAGCCCGGCGGCAGCCGTCCCGGGGCGGCCAGACAAGACGGTGGAACCCTTTCCCCCTATGCCCACGGACGAGTATGTGCGCAGCCCGGGGAGGCTGGTTTCTCCTCTGGCTGCGCGCATCGCCGCCGACCATCAGATTGATCTGCGTCAGCTCCAGCCCCAGGGGCGGCGCATTCACAAAGCGGATGTTCTGGCTTATCTGGCCAGTCGTCAGGAGCAGGTGCCAGAGCCGGATAAGAGGCAGGCTGTCGCTGTTGACCAGGGACCGACAGTCACCGGGTCCACTGCTCGCTGGTCAGGTAGGGCACGCCTGCTGGCGGCCTCACCCAAGGCCAGGCGCCTGGCGGCTGAGTTGGGGCAGGATCTGGAGGCCCTCGCCCGTGCTGGTCTCGGCAGAGGCCCCGAGGGGGCCATCCTGGCTGCTGACGTCTTGGCCGCCGCCTCCCCCCAGGCGGAGGGAGCAGTGCCATCAGCCGCCCCTCAGCCAGCGGCAGTCGCTGGTGAAACGGCAGAGACCCCCACGCTGAGTCAAGTCTGGCGCCTCATGGCTGAGCGCACCACCCAAAGCTGGCAGCAGGTGCCACATTTCTTCCTGCTGCGTGAGGCCCGGGCGGAGCGACTGCTCGCCTGGCATCAAGCCATGCGGCGGCGCTGTTCATCCGAGGTCACCTATACCGATCTGCTCGTGCGCGTGGTGGCTGCGGCTCTGCACGCCCACCCCCAGATCAATGCCTCCTGGCAAGATGGGCGCCTGGTCCGTCGTGAGGCGATCAACATCGGCCTGGCCGTTGCCACGGCTGAGGGGCTGGTCGTGCCAGTCATCCATGAAGCTGATCAGTTGAGTTTGCGCGCCCTGGTCGAGATGCGCAAAGAGCTGGTTGAGCGGGCGCGCAGCCGGCGTCTGCGTCCCCAGGATCTGCAGGGAGGCACCTTCACCATCAGCAACCTGGGCATGTACGGCGTCGATGCCTTCAACGCCATCATCAATGCGCCCCAGGCTGCCATCCTGGCCGTCGGACGCATCAGCGAGCGCGTCATTGCCGTCGCCGGTCAGCCGGTCGTTGCGCCTACCATGTTGCTGAGTCTTTCCTGCGACCATCGCGCCATCGATGGGGCCAGCGGCGCACAGTTCCTGGCCACCCTGGTTGAGCTGCTAGAAGAACCGCTGGGGCTGCTCTCCTGAAGTAAAGCTGGAGCCCTCTGGCAGGGTGATCGCGATCGTATATCCATACCTGCATACCTGCCCACGCTTACTCACTCGCATCAATGGCTCAGGGATAGGAGAGAGGAAGAGCTGACGAAGCTGACGAAAGTCTGAAAAAGTGCCTTTGTTGCCCTTGTAGGCGCTTCACTGAAGCAGGGCACTGCAGAGTAGCGACACGAACAGCGTCGTTCTGTGGCAGGTCCACAGTCGGGCAGAGCAAGACCGGGCCGGGTGGGCTGTCGTTCCCAGTGGATTGCGGGCCGTCCACACGGACAGAGAGCAGGAAGCAGGAGCGCCCACCTGCACGGGAGGACGGTGACTTCCCACCGGAGACAGGCTTGCCCGTCTGTTCTGTCGCGAGGCGTCGCGTAAGGAGGACGACATGAAGTCTTTTCGTCTCTTCATCACGATAACCGTGCTGCTGATCCTGGTGCTGACCGCTTGCAGCGCTGCCCAAAGCACTGGCAGCAGCTCCAGCTCAGCGAACGAGCTGCCGCCGGCAGGTCAGCCGATTGTCATCGGCGGCACCCTTGGCCTGACCGGGGCCTATGCAGGCCCCTCGGCGGACTACAAGGCCACTTATGATTACTGGCTCCAGCAAGTCAACAGCCACGGCGGCCTGCTTGGTCATCCCGTCAAAATGATTATTTACGACGACGAGAGTAACCCGGCCACGGCCCAGAGCCTCTACCAGCGGCTCATCCATCAAGACAAAGTCAACCTCCTGCTCTCGCCCTATACGACAGCCATTGGCGGGGCCGTGCTGCCCATTGCTGCCGCCAACCACATGATCCTCTGGAACGGCGGCTTTGTAGGCATCAAGCTCTTCAAAAGCACAGAGTGGATGATTGGCTCCTACACCTACCAGGAGCCTGACTACAGTCGCGGCGTCTTCGAGATGATCGACTCCCTGCCCGCCAGCGAGCGGCCCACGCGCGTCGGTATCGTCACCGAGCAGAATCCCTTTACGCTGGCCGTGCGCGACGGCTACCAGGGTCAGGGCGGCGTCATCAACTTTGCCAGGCAGCGCGGGATGCAAATCGTCCTCAATGAAGAATATCCACCCACGGCCACCGATGTCAGTGGCCTGATCCAGCGGGCCAAGGCGGCCAAGGTCGATCTCTTCTTCGCGCTCTCACTACCCAACCCGGCGGCCCTCATCGCGCGTACCGCCTACTCGCTCGGCTTCAAGCCAAAGATCTACTGCGCCTGTGGCTCGCTAGTGACCTCGCTCCCCTACTGGGCCCAGTTGGGGCCTGCTGGCGAGGGTATTTTCTCGACGGCGATGGCTGTACCCAGCGACAACTACGATGGCATCAAGGATCTCTTCACCATGCTGCAGCAGGTACGGCATGAGGCTGTCTTCAGCCAATATGCCGCCGTGGCCATGACCATTCTGCAGGTCATGCAGCAAGCGGTCGAGGGCGCGCGCACCCTCGATCAGCAGCAACTGCGGGCCTATGTCCTGAGCCATCGCTTCAACACTGTCAATGGACCGCTGACCTTTGATCAATACGGTATGCCCCACTACAATGCCGTGCTCGTGCAATATCTCAACGGCAAAAATGAGGTAGTCTGGCCTTCCAGCCGGGCTACCGCCAGGCCACAACTGCAGTAGCGACGCGCACAGAGGGAGGCCACCCTCCCTCTGGCACGTCTTCGACATGGGAGAGCAACGATGGAACCTGTCTTGCAGGTCGACTCCCTCTCGAAACGCTTCGGGAGCATTGTGGCGCTAGAGCGCGTCTCGTTTTCGCTGGAGGCTGGCTCTCTCATGGGTCTCATTGGACCCAACGGCTCCGGCAAGACTACCCTGCTCAATACCTTGAATGGCCTCTATCGACCCGATAGCGGAGAAATTCGCTATCGTGGCCGTTCTACACGTAATCTGCGCCCCCATCAGCTGGCCTTGTTGGGCGTCAGTCGCACTTTCCAGAATGCGCGCGTCTTCCACACGCTCACCGTCTCTCAGAATATGCTGGTGCCGCTGGTGCATGCCCATCTTCCAGGTTCCGTTGCCCGAGAGCGGGCTCGCCAGCTACTGACCTTTGTCGGCCTGGAGCGCTATCAAGCCCTGCCGGCCAGCGAGCTGTCTGGTGGTCAGCAGAAGCTGTTAGAGTTCGCTCGGGCCTTAATGACCGAGCCACGACTGGTGCTGATGGACGAGCCGTTCGGAGGCGTCCATCCCGAGATCAAGGCCCTGTTGCTGGAGCGCATCCGCGAGGCGCAGCAAGATCGCCAGGTCTCCTTTATTATCGTCAGCCATGAGATTCCTGACCTGATGAGCCTGGCGCAGACCATCATCTGCATGAGCTACGGCCAGATTATCGCCCGCGGTACCCCCCAGGAGGTCAGCGAGCACCCTGACGTGATCGCCGCCTATCTGGGCCATGCTGGAGGGCGAGGCCAGGCCCAGACCTTGCCTTCGTCCTCATCGTCATTGTCTTCTTCTTCCGCTTTGGAGCAGGCAGGAGGGCAACCGTCATGATGAGGCACCCTGCTGACGTGCCGGCAGGCTCTGGCGCGCCGTCGCCTAATGGGCTGGCGGCAGGTGCGAGCGCTGGCTTGAGTATGCGCGGGGTCACTGCCGGCTACTACAGTCACGACCTGGTCCTGAACAACGTCAGCCTCCTGGCCCGTCCAGGGAAAGTGACCGTACTGCTGGGACCGAATGGCTCGGGCAAATCGACGGCCTTGCGCGTCCTCTATGGTCTGCTCAGGCCGCGCAGCGGGCAAATCCTGCTCGACGGACGCGAGATCACTGCAGTGCCGCCTCATCGGCGTCTGGAGCTGGGTATGGCGCTGCTACCGCAGGGCCGCTCGGTCTTTCCCGAGCTGACCGTGCAGGAGAACCTGGAGATCGGCGGCTGGCTCCTGGTGCGCGACCGTCGCCGCCTGAGTGCGGCCCTGGAGGCGATCTACGCGCGCTATCCCTTGCTCAAAGAATGGCGCCAGAAGCAGGCCGGCAGCTTGAGCGGCGGCCAGCAACGTCTGGTCGAGATCGGGCGCATGATGATGGCCGAGCCGCGTGTCATCTTGATCGACGAGCCTTCGGTGGGGCTGGCGCCGGTCATCGTCGACCAGCTCTATGAGGAAGTGGCACGTCTCAAGGAGGAGCGGCGGACCATTCTCCTGGTCGATCAGAATGTGCGCGCCGCCGTGGCCCTGGCCGATTATGTCTACACGCTGGAGTATGGCCGCAACAATCTGGAGGGCGAGCGTGGCGCCTTCGAGGACCGCCTGGAAGCTCTGATCAAGAGCTGGCTGCGCTTTTAGTTTGGGCAGAAGAGAAAAAGGAGAGGCGCGATGCTGACAACGATCAGCCTGTCGCTGCTGGTGCAGGCGCTGATCAATGGCTTGCTGCTCGGCCTGGTCTATACCCTGATTTCGCTCGGCCTGAGCCTGACGCTGGGGATCATGGGGGTGGTCAACGTCGCTCACAGCACGCTCATCATGCTTGGCTCCTATCTGGCCTTAGAGCTGCTGCAGCGCCTGGGCCTTGATCCTATCATCAGTGCCGTCGTTGCTGTGCCAGTCTTTTTCCTGATCGGGGTCCTCCTGGAGCGCTTGCTGATCAGCCGCGTGGCGCGTACCTCGCAGACGACGGGCTTGCTGGTGCTCTTTGGGGTCCTGGTGGTGATTGAGGGGGCGGCAATCCTGCGCTGGACGACCGATACGCAGGTGCTCTCGGTGAGCTATACCAATGCCTCCCTGACCCTCGATGGCATCGCCATTGCTGTACCGCGCCTGATTACCGCCGTTATCGCCCTGGTTCTTGTGGGGCTTCTCGATACCTTTCTGCGCTCAACGCTCTATGGCAAGGCCATCCGCGCCATGGCCCAGAACCGCGATGCGGCCCGTATCTCGGGCATTGATACCGATCGTCTCTCACTGCTGGTCTTTGGCCTGGCTACGGCAACTGCCGGCGTTGGGGGCGTGGCACTGGCTATGATCTTTCCTTTTGATCCACAGGACCACTATCGTTGGCTGGCCTGGGCCTTCCTCGTAGTGGTCATCGGCGGCCTGGGCAGCATCCGTAATACGCTGCTGGCCGGCCTGCTCATTGGCCTGATCGAGACCGTGAGTAGTGTCCTCTTTCCTTTTCAGTATGTCTACTTCATCGTCTACCTGCTGCTGGTGGTCGCGCTGCTGGTGCGCGGCCAGGGGCTGGCCGGGAGCCAGAGCCGCACGCTCTGACGAGCGCTGAGATGGGGTGAGCGCGCGGTGAAGTGGCTGTCCGGCTGCTGCGCTGCGGCTGGACGCAGTAGCAGGGGGCGAGCGGGAGGATGATCACTATGAGTAGTGCTCTGCTTGAGCGAGTGGCGACCGGAGCACGTTGGCGGGCGTGGCTCTATCGCGGGCTGGGGGCGGCGGCGGCGCTGGGCTTGCTGGCGTTGCTCGGCGTCTTGATCCCTCTGGACTGGGTGACGACCCTGTCTTCGGTCTTTATGTACATCATGTTGGCAGAGGGCTGGAATATTCTGGGGGGCTACGCCGGCTATCTCAATTTCGGCATGGTGACCTTCTTTGGCGTCGGCGCCTATACCGCCGGCGTCCTCTGTACCCAGGACAATGTCCATCCTTTGCTGACCATTCCTCTGGCGGGAATCGGCGCTACGCTGGTGGCGCTGCTGGTGGGGGTACCAGCCCTGCGCTTGCGTGGCGTCTACTTCGCTATTCTGACCCTGGTCATCAGCTTTCTAACGCAGGTGCTGGTCACGAATCTCGGGATCACTGGCGGCGCCAGTGGGATCTATATGCCCTCTTTGCCGTTCGATTCCTTCACGAACGAACAAATATTCTATTATGCTTTTCTGGGTCTGATGGCGTTGACGGTGCTGCTGGCCTTCATCATCGAGCACTCACGCTTTGGCTATGCCCTGGTGGCTATTCGTGAGGATGAGGACCCGGCGGAGATCCTGGGGGTGCGTACAACCTGGCTGAAGACGCAGGCTCTGCTGTTGGGCGCCTGTATCGCTGGCATCGCGGGGGCGATCTATGCCTTTCATACGAGCTATATTGAGCCGCAAGGGACGTTCAGCCTGGATATTTCGATCGATGTGGTGCTGATGAGCCTGGTCGGGGGCCTGGGCACCTGGCAGGGGCCGGTCATCGGGGTGCCGCTGATGCTGGTGACGGCCCAGGTGCTGCGCATTCTGGCCGGCGAACTGCCATTTTTCGGGTCCACCATCTCACCGGAGTTTGACCGTGTGGTCTTTGGAATCATCCTGATTCTGGTGGCACTCCTGGCTCCCTATGGCCTCATGGGCCTGATGCGCCGGGTGCGCCGGGTGCGCCGGGTGCGCCGGGTGCGCCGGGTGCGCGGACGCCGCTTGACGGTCTAGGTTTTGCTCGATCCCCAGGCCCAGACAAGAGACAAAGGGAGTGGGGGCTTGCCAGGTGCTGCCTTGCTCTGCTATGCTCAAGCAAAGAGGCAAAACGTGCGAGACCGCCCAGCGGGCTAGCTCCGATGAGATCTTGTGTGACATGACACAAAATTGGCATGCCGCTAGCTCTGCTGCGGTTGGTCTTATCTTCTGAGCGAAATGCTGTCAGTGCAGCGACGAGGAGAGCAAAGTCATGGCTTCCCCTGATGAGCAGGACAACAGGGCCGGGACAGAGGCCGGCGCAGGCTCAACCTATCATATTGATACCGAGCAGGCCGCCGAACTGGCGCGTCTCATGCAGCAGAATCGCCTGGCGATCGAGGCAATGGGAGGCGTCTTTCCCGAAGAGCTGACGCTTCCGAAGGAGGGGCGTGTCCTTGACCTGGCCTGTGGGCCAGGGGGCTGGATTCTGGAAGCGGCCTTTCTCTATCCCCAGGCCGACTTCATTGGCGTCGATATCAGCCCGAGCATGATCGAGTACGCGCGCGCCCAGGCCCAGGCGCGGCGTCTGGAAAACGCCAGCTTTCTGGTCATGGATGTCATGAAGCCGCTGGCGTTTCCCGACGCCTCCTTTGATGTCATCAATGGGCGCTTGCTGAGCAGCTTTATGCTGCCGATGGCCTGGCCCGAACTCCTCAAAGAGTGCTGGCGCCTGCTCAAGCCAGGCGGTGTGCTCTGTCTCACGGATACCGAGGGGCCGCTGACCAATAGCGAGGCGACCGAGCGCTTCTTTGCCTTAAGCTTTCAGGCTCTCAAGCGTGCTGGCCAGAGCTTTTCCCCGGATGGGCGCCATATTGGCATCACCCCGCAGCTGGCCCCCTTCCTGCGCCAGGGTGGCTTCGAGCAGGTGCGTCTGCGGGCCAGCGCCCTGGACTGGTCCAGCGAAGCGCCGGCCCACTACAGTTTCTTCAAGGACGTCATGATTTTGCTCGAGGTCTCGCGCCCCTTCCTGATTCACCTGGGCCTGGCCACCAAAGAAGAGCTGGAGCGACTGGCCCAGCAGGCTCTGGCCGAGATGCAGGCCGGAGATTTCCGCGGCCTGGCCGTGGCTGTGACCGCCTGGGGGCGCAAGCCGGCCTGACCGCATCAGCGGCCCGCGCTCGAAGCGCCGGGGCGTCGTACGGTGCCCATAATCGAGCCGGAAGGTGGCAGCAGGCGCCGGAAGGCGGCATCAACCTGGTACTGCCAGGCCCGGCGCGGACCGGCCATGACGTTCAGATAGTACAGGTCGCAACCCGGCACTGCCGCCACCGTATGGTAGCCGCGCGGCACCAGCACCAGCTCACCATCGTGTACCGTCATGGTTTCGTCCAGCCCATCATCGGTATAGACACGCTGAATGGCAAAACCATCCGCGGGCTGGATATGGTGATAGTAGGTCTCCTCAAGATAAGACTCCTGCGGCGGATTCTCGGTATCGTGCTTGTGCGGCGGAAATGACGACCAGTTGCCGCCCGGAGTGATCACCTCGACGACGATCAGACGCTCAGCCTCCTGGTCGGTGTCCAGAATATGACGGATGCGGCGCTCGGTCTGGCCGGAGCCGCGAATCTCCAGACTGATAGCGGGCGGCCCGATCAGGCGCGCTGGCAGATGCTGCTCGGTCGCGGGCGCCGCGGCCACGGCGATCTCCATTTCCTCGGAGCGACAGACGATCTCGTAATGCCCATCGACGGAGAGATAGAGGGCATAGGGAGAGCGGTCGTCGAAGACGCTCAGGCGCTCGCCCACTTCCCCCAGCGCCTGGCCATTCAGCCAGGCTTCGCCTACACCCGTCAGAATCATCACCAGGCTCTCCTGCCCTTTCGCCGCTCCCCTGAGCCGCTGGCCTGCACGTAGGTGATAAACCGTGAACGCTACATAGTGCCAGCCAGCCGAGGACGGCGTCACCACAAGCCTCTCCTGCGGCCCCTCGGCCAGGGCCGGCCCTGGCCTTGGACGAATGAGCAAACCCATACCAGACTCCCTCATAGCTGTTGTAATGGAGAGCGCTGCCCTTGCCAATCAGCCAGCTTCTCTTTGCTCTGGCTTACCCCCTTACTCGCTTTTCAGCCGCGCGCTCTCCGCTCCTCTTCTTCCTCCTACCATGATAATCGAAGGCCACGGCTCTTGAATAGGGGCACGACGAGCAAGCAGGAAGCGCTCTCACCCCGCCTCGGGCGAGTGCTGATACTGCCGACCCGCAGGACGCGGACGAATCAGGCGATTGCTCCGTGCGCCTGCGCTTCTCGTCGCTACAGCTGTCTGGGCTGCGCCGCAAGCGCAGCAGTTGGTTGGTACACTTGACTATCTTACAGGGGCGGTGTATCATTACTCCTGTGGAAGTAAGATAGTCAAATGTGCCAATTAATCTGGGAAGCGCCAGCTAGAGAAGCAACAACCTCGGAGACAGATCTGGCTGGCGGGGTGCCCTTCCTGCAAGCGATCGTTGCCATGATCTGAGGGCCAGCTGGGGGAACATGGCCCGAAGACTGCCTTTCCACCGTTGATCTGGTTCGTCCGCAGCGTTGCCGGAGCAGTTGCGGCTCCATCGTCGTGGCTGCGCGCAGCTCATGTAGCTCACGGCGCCCTCGCAGTGCTGTGCTGTCGCAGTACTTACTGTGGCTGCGCTCGGGGGAGATAGTGCAGCAGTCAGACGGCCTATCGACGAAGGACGTGGTTGCCGCTCCACGAACGAGAGATGAGGAGAACGCCACGATGAGGTACGTCACGAGCGCAAGATTCTGGCTCTTTCCTATCATCATCTTGACCGTACTGCTAGTCATCCCATTGGCCGGTTTACCTGGGTCAGCGCTGGCGGTGCAGCGGGCGCCGACGCCGGTCCACGACACCAACCTGGCCGATCTGGTTGATCCTTTCACCGGCACGGGTATTCAACAGGGTGCACCCTTCGGCGGCGGGGACACCTTTCCCGGGGCCGACCTCCCCTTTGGCATGGTGCAATGGAGTCCCGACACCGTCAGCTACGTGCCCGGCGGCTACTGGTACAACGATAATCGCCTGCGCGGCTTCAGCCTGACCCATCTCAGCGGTGCCGGCTGTAGCGTCTATGGAGACATTCCCTTCCTGCCCTACCTCGGCACGGTCAGCGACTCGCCGGCGGCGGACCCCATGCGCTACGTTGCTCCCTTCTCCCACAGCAACGAGCAAGCCAGCGCCGGCTACTATGCCGTCACCCTTGACAGCGGCGTCAAAGTGGAGTTGAGCGTCACCCAGCGCAGCGGCATTGGGCGCTTCACCTATCCGCGCGGGCAGACCGCGACCATGCTCGTCAATGTCTCTGGCTCCGCCAACGGGGCCTTTGACGCTGAGGTGACCATCGATCCGGCGAGCCACAGCATCTCGGGCTGGGTCAGCAGCGGCCATTTCTGCGGGGCCAGCGATGTCTACCGCCTCTACTTCTGGGCCAGCTTTAGCCAGCCCTTCGCCAGTATCGGCACCTGGCATAACAACGCTGTCAGCACCGGCAGCCGCAGCGCGCGTGGTGGCAGTCAGGTGCCCTCTCAGGTCAGCGCGGTCCAGGCGGCCCAGGCCCAGCTTGCCCGTGGGGCCCGGCCTTCGCCCGCCCTGGTGCAGGCGGCCCGTCAGCACCCAGATGTCACCGTCTCCGGTCCCGGCTCGGGGGCCTTTGTCACCTTCGACACAGCGCGCGACAACGTCGTCATCGTCCGTGTCGGCCTCTCCTTCGTCAGCGGCGACAATGCTCGCCTCAATGTCGACAGCGAGGACCCCGATGGCAACTTCGACCAGGTGCGCCAGCAGGCTCAGGCAACCTGGAATCGCTGGCTAGGCGAGGTTCAGGTCAGCGGCGGTACCTCTACCCAGCTCACCACCTTCTACACTGCTCTCTACCATGTCCTGCTGCAGCCCAACGTCTTTTCGGATGTCAACGGGCAGTACATCGGCTTCGACGGCCAGGTTCACACGCTGCCGCGCGGCCACGCTTTCTATGCCAACTACTCGGGCTGGGACATCTACCGCTCGGAGATCCAGCTCCTGGCCCTGCTGGCGCCCCAGGAGACCAGCGATATCATTCAGTCAATGGTCCTGGCCTACCAGCAGAGCGGCCAGTTGCCCAAATGGAGTCTGGCCAACGGCGAAACCTATGTCATGGTCGGTGATCCGGCTGATCCGATCATCGCCGGTGCCTACGCCTTCGGCGCCCACGACTTCGATACGCAGGCTGCTCTGGCGGCGATGATCCAGGAGGCGACGCAGCCGAACGGCATTCGGCCTGGTCTGCGCTACCTGGACGAGCTGGGCTACTTGCCCCAGGACGGCGGCTATGGTTGCTGTAGCTTCTATGGGCCGGCGGCCACGCAGCTCGAGTACGACAGCGCCGATTTTGCTGTTGGGGCCTTGGCCCAGGCCCTGGGCGACCAGGCTGATGGACAGAAGTTCATGGCCCGCGCCCAGGACTGGGAGAACCTGCTCAATCCCGCCGATGGCTACCTGGAGCCGCGCAATGCCGATGGCTCTTTCCCCTCTGCTTACAATCCGGCCAGTCAAGCGGGCTGGGTCGAGGGCAACGGGGCGCAGTATAACTGGATGGTGCCTTTCAACCTGCGCGGCCTCTTCGACGCCCTCGGCGGCAACGCCAAAGTACTGCCACGGCTGGACACCTTTTTCTCCCAGCTCAACGCTGGACCGGACCAGCCCTACGCTTTTCTGGGCAATGAGCCGACGCTTGAAACGCCCTGGGAGTACGACTACGCCGGCGCTCCCTACAAGACCCAGCAGGTGGTGCGCCAGGTGGTCAATACGCTCTACGCGCCCGGACCGGGCGGCCTGGCCGGCAACGACGATCTCGGAGAAATGTCCTCCTGGTACGTCTTTGCAGCCCTGGGCTTCTTTCCCATCGTGCCCGGCACCGCCGACCTGGTCCTGGCCAGTCCTCTCTTCCCGAGCATCAAAGTGACGCGCCCGAGTGGCCAGGTCATCCAGATCAACGCGCCCCAGGCCGCCGAGAACGTGCCCTACGTGCAGAGCCTGCGTGTCAACGGCCAGAGCACGACGCGCCCCTGGCTGCCGCCCTCCTTCATTGCCCAGGGGGGCACCCTCGACTTTGTGCTGGACACGGCGCCTGATACCACCTGGGGCAGCGACCCCGCCGATGCCCCTCCTTCTTACGCTACTGGCCAGATGGCGGCCCGTATCAGCTTCTCGCCTGCGCGCGCCAGTCTCGCCCCCGGCGCCAGCACCCAGGTCAGTCTGATCGCTCGCGACCTGCTCGGCAACACGCAGAGTGTCAACTGGAGCGCTCACCCCTCTGCCGGCCTGAGCGTCTCGCCAACCAGCGGCAGTTTCAGCGTGCCGGCCTATGGCTCCGCCAGCCAGACGCTGACTATCAGCGCCGTGGCGGATCAGCCAGAGGGATATGGAACTGTGACCGTTCAAGTGCAGACCGCCAATGGCTCCGCGCTGCCCACTGTCACCTTGCCGGTGCTGGTCGCCCCCACGGGCAGCCTGCTGCCGCTTGTTAACAACATTGGCATCTCCGACGATCATACGCCGACCATCGCCGATTTCGATGGCTCGCATTTTAGCTACTCGGCCCAGCTTCTGGCCGGCCTGGGTTACAAGCCCGGCGCCACTGTCACGGTCAATGGCGTCAGTTATACCTGGCCCAACGTCCCGGTTGAAATGCAGGATAATGTCCAGTGCTCCGGCCAGACTCTCCAGGTCGCGCCCAAACCCGGTGCAACCCGGCTGACCTTCCTGGGCAGCGCTACCAATGGTCCATCGGTCGGTACGGTGACCATTACCTACACCGATGGGAGTACCCAGACGGCCCAGCTCGGCTTCAGCGATTGGACGCTCAACGCTGGTGCCAGCTCGCCCGCCTACGGCAATGTGGTGGCCGCCCAGATGCCCTATCGCAATAGCGGCTCGGGTACGCCCCAGGAAATCGAGACCTACCTCTTCGCCAGCGCCCCGATCAGTCTGGAGGCCGGCAAGACCGTGGCCAGCATTACTCTACCGGCGACGGTGAGTCAGGGCCACTTGCATCTCTTTGCTTATGCTCTGAGCTAAGACCGATCTCTGTCAGCTCGATGCCGGGGAGGGCGCTGGTCACCTTGGGGGCAGCCAGCGCCCTCCTCGCCTGCTCTTCTCCTGCTTAGCTTAGTTGCGACGCTTGACAAACTAAGATGGCAGATGCTACAATCCCCACCATCAGTGCGTGGAACGTTGTTTCTTCCGCGCTGCGGGCTGCCAGTGGTAGAAGCGGGCGAGCGGGGGAACAAGGGTAAGGAAGGTGCCGATAAGGCTGTGGAGCAAACTCTTCATTCTCTGTTAGCTGATATGCGTGCGCGGGAGGGGCGCGCGGAGGAGATGGTCAGCGCCTCGGCGCTGAGGGGGGCTGATCTGCATCGCATTCGTCAATTCAATCGTCTGCTGGTGCTCAACTATATTCGCGAGCATGGGCCGCTGGCGCGCGTCATGTTGGCCCAGCGTCTTGGGCTGTCGCGCACGACCGTGAGCAGCATCGTCGATGCTCTGCTGCGTGAGGGGCTGGTGCGCGAGGGGCATCTGCTGGATGCCACGCCGCGTGGTGGCCGGCGCGCCATTCTGGTGCATTTTAACACGGACGCGGGGCGCATCCTTGGCCTCGACGTGGGCCGGACCCATGTGAAGATGATCCTGACCAACCTGGCACCGGAGATTGTGGCGCAGCGCGCGCTGCCTTTCGATACCGGGCGCGGGCCGGAGGAGTGTCTGAGGCTGCTGGTGGCCGAGGTGCGGCGTTTCCTTGAAGAGCAGGGGGTTGGCTGGCAGGAGCTGCTTGGCATCGGGCTGGGTATTCCGGGGCCGCTCTCGCCGGACCTGCACCGCCTCAGCTCGCCGCCCCATATGCCCGGCTGGGAGAACCTTGATCTCTGGCAGCGGTTGCAGGCTGAGTTTCCCTGTCCCCTCTATATCGATAATGATGCCAACATGGGGGCGCTCGGCGAGAGCCGCTGTGGTGCCGGGCGTGGTGTGGGCCAGATGGCCTATATCAAGGTAGGCACTGGCATCGGCGGCGGCCTGATCATCGATGGGCGCATCTATCGTGGCCATACTGGCAGCGCTGGCGAGCTGGGCCACCTGAGTATCGACGAGAATGGTCCGCCTTGCGTCTGTGGCAATCGCGGCTGCCTGGAGACGCTGGCGGGAGCGCGGGCGATCGTTGCCGATGCCTGCCGTGGGGAGTCGCTGCGGCGCAAGCTGGAGGGAGCAGGCCAGGATGCGACCTTCCCTGAGCCAGCACTGGCAGCGCGCGCGGCGGATGGAACGGTCGATATTGCCGATGTGATCGAGGCCGCCCGCCAGGGGGATGCTGCCAGCATGGCCGCCATTGAGCGCGCCGGCGAGCGGCTCGGGCTGGCCCTGGCCGGTCTGGTGAACCTGCTCAATCCCGCAGCCATTGTGCTGGATGGTGGGGTGGCGCGTGCCGGTGAGCTGTTGCTGACGCCGCTGCGTCGCGTCGCGGCGACGGTCAGTCTGCCCGCGGCCTGGAAAGGCACGCAGATTCTGCCCAGCGCTCTGGAGGGCAATGCCATTGCCCTCGGCTCCGTTCTGACTGTGCTGGATGCCGCCTTCTCGCTCCCCGCTTCAGCCTTCCTTGCTGCGCCCTGATGGGCGGGGCTGAACACTCCTGAGATCGAGCCTCAGATGCCTGGTGTGCCAGCCGCTGATCTGAATGACAGACACATGGAGAACGATCGACAGATACGCTGATCTTTTGAAGAAGATGCACCCTATTAGAAAAGTACAAGCTTGCTGAGACTGGTTATGACGGCGTGACGGGCAAATACTCTGGACAACTGGAGCCGGGTATGGTATCCTCATTCTCGTGAAGAGAAGGGAACAAGGGGAGATGCAGGACATATTCAGGTTTTAGCGCTCTTGAGCAGTGGGTAGGGGAGGCAGAGCAGGCTCCCTGTTTCACCTTCTGTGACCGGGGAGAAGCGCCCTTCGCCGCTGGTCGTTGTTGCCTGTCCCTGTCGAATGGCTGGTTGAGACAGCGCCTTTGAGCTTGAGTAGAACCTTGCTTGTTGTTGTGGTTGTGGTTGGCTGTGCCTCCCCTCTCCTTCTATTCCTTCGTCGCCAGCTCGTCGCAGCAAGAGCCGATCCTCGCATCGTGGGAGTCTGGCAAGAGGGGGCTTTACGGCTGCGATCTGGGGTGGTCGAGTCAGTCGATCTTTCCTTGCCCGCTCGTGGCTCAGCAGGGAGCGCGCTTCGCTCTGAGCGCGGCGAGTGAGGAGAGGCCGCGGCGCGTCAGCCCGGTCCAATGCGAACGAGCGGCAGGCAGTACAGACCTGGTCTCCAACTGACGCCGACAGCGTAGCGACGGGGCTTCTCTGTGGTCGCACTCTACTCCTGCAGCACGAGGAGGTCGGTGAGTGATGAACATCTATGATCGGCGTGCACGGAAGGAGTTAGACCAGCTGGTTGAGGAGTATCTGACTACCAGCACCATCAATCGGCGCCAATTTCTGCAACGGGCGACAGCGGCGGGGCTGAGCCTGGGCGCGGCGACGGCGCTTCTGGCGGCCTGCGGTGGCACGAACACGGGCACCTTGAACACAAGCAGCGGCAATGTGCCCAGGGTCAGCTCGATCGATGTCCTCACTCAGCTCAGTGGCGCCGAGCTGGCGGCCTTCAATGCCATCAACACGGCCTTCACCCAGAAAACGGGCATCAAGGTCAATGTAGAGCCGACCAGCGATCTGCGAGCCGTGCTCAGCACGCGCGTGCGTGGCAACAATCCCCCCGATGTGGCTGGTATGTCGAGCGTCCCTGAGTTCCAGCAGTACGCGGCTCAGGGTAAGCTGCTCCAGCTCGACAGGTTTTTCAATATGGGCCAGATGGAGCAGCAGTACGCGCGCATCTGGCTCGATGTCTCTTCCTATAATGGGCACCTCTACGCGGTCATCCCGCGTGTCAACACCAAGAGCACGGTCTGGTACAACCCGAAGCAGTTCAAGGCCAATGGGTACACGCCGCCTAAGACCTGGGATGAGATGATCGCCCTCTCGAACAGGATCGCCAGCAGCGGCAGGTATCCCTGGTCGCTGGGGGTGGAAGGTGGTTCTTCCACTGGCTGGCCGGCGGCGGACTGGGTGGACCAGATCTATCTGAGCCTCAATGGCCCCGAGTTGTCGCAACAGTGGGTCAATCATAAGATCCCCTGGACTCATCCAAGCGTCAAGCAGGCGTTCCAGCTTTTTGGTGAGATCGTCAACGGTAAGCACTATATCAGCGGGGCGCCGCAGTCGGTTCTGGCCACCAATTTCCAGGATGCCGCCTATCTGCCTTTTGAGAGTCCGCCGAAGGCCTATATGTACTTCCTCGGCGATTTCACGGCGAGCTTCCTCAAGACCCAGTTCCCCGGCATCCAGCCGGGCGTCGATTTCGACTTTTTCCCGTTCCCGACGATCAATCCTCAGTATGCGAACTCGGTGACAGGGATTGTCAATATCCTGTCGGCCTTCCGCGATAATGATGGGACGCGCCAGTATATGGAGTTTCTGGCCTCGCCTGAAGGCCAGAGCATCTGGCCGAAGCAGGGGGGCGCGGTCTCGGTGAATAAGCAGGTCCCCCTTAGCGTCTATCCTGACCCGGTCTCGCGCCGCACTGCCGAGCTGCTGCTCAACGCGAAGTACTTCAGCGTGGGCCAGGACGACCTGCTGCCTTCGTCGATGGAGCAGGAGTATTGGAAGGGGCTGCTGTCCTATATTCAGAATCCTTCGCAGCTCGATAGCATCCTTCGCTCGCTAGAGGATGCTGCGACACGTCTCTATCCTTCTTGAATGCGCGGAGCGTCTGGGGGCAGACCTGCGAGAGAGGGAAGCCGGGCATGGCTGATGAAGGTTGCTTGAAGGAAGCCGGGCAGCGCTGAGGGAGAAGGAGTAGAAAAAGAGAGGGATCGCTTCCTGCACCACCACTGCATGGGGCCGGTCCCTCTCGCCATTGTTGGCTCTGGCGGCTTCGCTCGCTATGACTCGCTCTGACCCGGTCGGGCGTCTCCTTCTCGGAGCAGGGGGAGAGCGGGGGGGATAAGGGTGGGAAGGAGGGCCAATTGCATGGGAAAGCCAGGTCCACGGTCCGACTGGGTTGGGTCACTGCACTTGCTTGCTTGCTTGGTTAGTTGCCTTGTTGTCAGGCTTTGTGAGCTTAGCAGCCTGGGACGAAGGGAGTGAGTGACTGCTATGGATCTCTCTGTTGAGAAGGCTGTTCCCGTTGCGCTGCGCCCGCGCCGGCGCCGGCTGCGCCTACCGGTAGAGGCGTGGGCCTGGGTGGCCCCAGCGATCTTGTTGTTGCTGCTCTTTTTTGTCTATCCCTTCATCAACACCGTTCAGCTCAGCTTCGAGGATGCCGATTCGACGCGCTTTGTGGGCCTCAAAAACTACCAGGCGATCTTTACCGATCCTGAGATGCTGGCTGTGCTCAAGAATAACCTGCTCTGGTTGCTCTTTGGCACCCTCTTGACGGTGGGGCTGGGCCTGGTCATTGCGGTTCTGGTGGATCGGGTCAAGGTCGAGGGCCTGGTCAAATCGGCGCTCTTTATTCCGATGGCCATCTCGATGGTGAGCGCCAGCATCATCTGGCGCCTGGTCTACCTCTATCGCGCCCCTGATCAGACGCAAATCGGTCTGCTGAACGCCATCCTGGCGCTCTTTAAGCTGCCCCCGCAGCCGTGGCTGGTCAATACGAGCGTCAACACTTTTGCCTTGATCGCTGTCTATGTGTGGATGTGGACCGGCTTCTGCGTGGTGGTCTTTTCGGCGGCGCTCAAGGGGCTGCCCGATGAGATCATCGAGGCGGCGCTCATCGATGGGGCCAATCGCTGGGTCCTCTTCTGGCGGGTGATTGTGCCGATGATTAGTCCGACCATCGCTGTGGTGACGACCACCATGATCATCAACATTTTAAAGACGTTCGATATTGTCTACGTGATGACAGGGGGCAATTACAACACCGATGTGGTGGCCGTCGAGTTTTATCGCCAGCTCTTTACTTTCGGCAATTATGGCCTGGCCAGCGCGCTGGCGGTCTTGCTGACGCTGGCGATTATGCCGGTGATGTACCTCAATATTCGCCGTATTCGGCTGGAGGAAGGAGGCCAGGCATGATCGGAGAGCAGGTACGGCACCCGCTGATCCCGGCGCTGGCGGCGGGCCAGCGTCGCTCGTTGCCCAGGCGCCGGACCTGGCTGCGCCGCCTGGGCGAGCAGGCGATGACGGTGCTCGCTTTGTTGATCGCGCTGGTTTGGTCGTTGCCGACGCTGGGCCTGTTGATTAGCTCGTTCCGTCCTCCTGGCTTGATTTCGACGAGCGGCTGGTGGACGGCGCTGCTGCCGCCGTGGCATTTTACCCTGGAGAACTATGTCCAGGTGATCACGGCGCAGGGCCTGGGCCGCGCCTTTATCAATAGCGTGATGATCGCGGTGCCGAGTACGATCTTGCCTGCTCTGATCGGCTCGTTTGCTGCCTTTGCTTTCGCCTGGATGCGCTTGCCGGCGCGCAAGACGCTCTTTTTCGGGGTCATTACGCTGCAGATTATTCCTTTGCAGATTGCCCTGGTGCCGCTGTTGCAGATCTTTACGAATATCGGGCTGACGGGACAGTATGCGGCGGTCTGGCTGGCTCATACGGCTTTTGGGCTGCCTTTTGCCATTTTCCTGCTGCGCAATTTCTTCGCCGCGTTGCCGCGAGATCTGCTGGAGGCGGCCTATGTCGATGGGGCTTCGAATTTCCGCCTGTTTTGGACGATTGTCTTGCCGCTGTCGCTGCCAGCCCTGGCCTCGCTGGTGATCTTTCAATTCCTGTGGGTCTGGAACGATCTGTTGGTGGCCTTGATTTTCTTGGGTGGCAATCCGCAGAGTGCGCCGATGACGCTGACGGTGGCCAGTCTGGTTGGCTCCTACGGCGAGAATGACCAGATCCTGACGGCGGCGGCCTTCCTGTCGATGGCGCTGCCGTTGGTGGTCTTCTTTGCGCTGCAGCGCTACTTTATCCGCGGCATTCTGGCTGGCTCGGTCAAGGGCTAGTCTGGCCGCCCTGCCTTCGGAAGATCCGGGGAGAGAAGGGAGCAGGCGGTGTAGTGGTGCTGACCACTCTTGGCCTGCTCTCTTGTTGTCTGCTGCTGGCTGGGGGCCGGCGCTTCGGCTTTGGGGGGAGAACCTTGGAGAATCCGCCAAAGAATCGCTATGATTGGCCTAACGCTGGCAGTCGGGGCGGGTGTACAATGGAGCGTCTACCGGGCGACAGGTCTGGTTCGCTCGCTGGAGGGTGGCGGAGCTTCCGGCGCTGTTGGGAGGGCTGGGCTGGAGCTGCACGACGTCTGCTCGCTGACTGCCAAAGGGTAACTCTTAGAGGAGGTTTTTTTGATGTACGTTGGACTGCAGATTCCTTCGTTCAAGTGCCCTGGTGGGACGGCTGCGATCCGACCTCTGTTGAAGGAGGTGGTGACGAGGGCGGAGGAGGCGGGTTTCTATAGCTTCTGGGTCATGGATCATTTCTACCAGATTCAGGGTTTGTTCGGGGAAACGTATACCGATCCCATGCTGGAGTGCTATACCACGCTCGGTTATTTAGCCGGGCTGACTGAGCGGGCCTATCTTGGGGTGTTGGTCACGGGGGTAATTTATCGCTATCCTTCGGTGCTGCTGAAGACGGTGAATACGCTCGATATTCTCTCTGGTGGACGGGCCTACTTCGGTGTGGGGGCCGCCTGGTACGAGGAGGAGGCTCGCGGTTGGGGTGTTCCCTACCCGCCGCTGGGGGAGCGCTTTGAGCTGCTGGAGGATACGCTGAAGCTGGCAAAGGCGCTGTGGGCGAGCGATCAGACCGCCTTTGAGGGGAAGCATGTTGTGGCGCCCGCCATTACGAATAATCCTCGCCCGCTTTCTCAGCCGCATCCGCGCGTGATGGTCGGCGGTTCGGGTCCCAAGAAGACGATGCGTCTGGTGGCTCAGTATGCCGATGCCTGTAATATTAGTGAGCGCTTCGGTCGGGAGAGGATGCAGCAGGCCCTCGATGCGCTTAAGGGGCATTGCGAGAGCGTGGGCCGCGACTATGCTACGGTCGAGAAGACGTCTCTGTCGACCGTCCATCTTTCGGGCAGCGATACGGCGGCGAGCGTGCGCGCGCGTTTGAAGGATCTGGCTGCGATGGGGTTCACTCATGCCATTGTCAATCTGCCGGATCTGTACGAGTTGAGGCCGCTGGAAGTCTTTGCGAAGGAGATTATTCCGGCAGTGGCTGAGTTCTAGGCAGGAGGCTGGCGCAGAAGGGCTGGTTCAGGGTCAGGGGGAAGGCAGGGGAGAAGGAGGCCGCCGCGGCTCATTCATGGTATGCCTGTTGGGGACTCCTTCCCCTTCTGCTCGCAGTGCTGTTCCTGGCTGGGTCTGGGTCTGGCTGGGCCCTGACCCGCAGTCTGGCCCGGCTAGCTGTGAAGAGGGCTGGCAAGCCTGCTTAAGCGGTAGCGTTGGGCTGCTGCCCCCAGACGGTGAGCCAGGGCCAGATGGCGCAGAAGTCCTCGCCCTGAGCCTCGGCGATGGCCTGCTGATAGAGTGGCTCCAGCTCTTCGCGACTGATGACGCCGGTCTTGAGCAAGAAGGGCTGGATCAGTTGGAAGAGGACGAAGAGATCTTTAAAAAAGGCGTAGTGCATGGGGCTGTCGCTGGACCACTCGACGGCGCCGGCGCGCAGGCGGACGTCGTTGAAGCCGGCCTGGCGCAGCAGGCGGGGCAGGACGGGGGTGATGCCGACGTGGCGCCCGTCGGGCGAGAAGCTCTGACCGGCCCGTTTGAGGGCGGCGGCGATCAGGGCGAAATAGCGCTCGGTGGCCGGGCTGCTGGTCAGGCCGAATTCGGTTTCGGTGAGGCGGATGATGCCGCCGGGTTTGAGGAGACGGCGACATTCAGCCAGCAGGTGCCGCCAGTCCTGGGGCCGCATGAAGCTGAAGAGTGAGCGCCCGTTGATGAGGTCGAAGGAGGCATCCGGGAAGGCCAGGGGCTGGGTGATATCCATGATCTCAAAGGAGATGTTCGGGAGGCCACGGGCCTGGGCCTGGGTGCTGGCATATTCGATGGTGCTGGGGTTGATGTCGACGCCGATCACTTCGACGTGAGGGTACTGGAAGGCGACTTCGCAGGCCCAGCCGCCGGGACCGCAGGCCAGATCAAGCAGGCGCCCGCCTTCGGGCAGGGTCTGGCCTTCGGGGAAGAGGCCGCCCATCGCTTCGGTGATGAGGCGGTCCTGTTGCAAGAGGCGGGCCAGCTCTTCGGCCTGACCTGCGTCGATGGGGTAAGTGCTGGTCTGAGGCTGGGGTTGAGATTCTGGCTCAAATGCTGTCATGTTCCTGGTGCTCCTTTCCTTTCCTTTCCTTTCCTTTCCTTTCCTTTCCTTTCTCTTGACTTGCTGACTGAACGCCGCCCGTAGCTGGCGTCTGATCCTGCTGGTTGCCACGCGGACAGGGCAGACTCTTCGCCTGCTCAGGCGCTGGCTTGGGGCTGTTGCCCCCAGACGGTGAGACCGGTGGCAATGGCGTGGAAGTCGTCGGCTTGCATCTCGGCGATGGCCTGCTGATAGAGTGGCTCCAGCTCTTCCTGAGCGATGACGCCGGTCTTGAGCAGGAAGGGCTGGATCAGTTGGAAGAGGACGAAGAGATCTTTAAAAAAGGCGTAGTGCATGGGAGTATGGCTGGACCACTCGACGGCGCCGGCGCGCAGGCGGACGTCGTTGAAGCCGGCCTGGCGCAGCAGGCGGGGCAGGACGGGGGTGATGCCGACGTGGCGCCCGTCGGGCGAGAAGCTCTGACCGACGCGCTGGAGGGCGGCGGCGATCAGGGCGAAATAGCGCTCGGTGGCCGGGCTGCTCGTTAGAGGGAACTCGCTTTCGGTGAGGCGGATGATGCCGCCGGGTTTGAGGAGACGGCGACATTCAGCCAGCAGGCGCCGCCAGTCCTGGGGCTGCATGAAGCTGAAGAGCGCGCGCCCGTTGATGAGGTCGAAGGAGGCGTCGGGGAAGGCCAGCGGCTCCTTGACGTTCATCACCTGGAATTGGGCGTTGGAGAGGCCGCGCGAGCGGGCGTACGTGTTGGCGTACTCGACGGTGCTGGGACTGATGTCGACGCCGATCACTTCGACGGAAGGATGCTGAAAAGCGACTTCGCAGGCCCAGCCGCCAGGACCGCAGGCCAGGTCAAGCAGGCGCCCACCCTCGGGCAGGGTCTGGCCTTCAGGGAAGAGGCCGCCCATCGCTTCGTTCACAAGACGGTCTTGCTGGATCAGGCGAGCTAATTCGTCAACCTTCTCGGTATCAATAGGATAGGTGAGGTCGGTCTGAGACGCTCCGGCTTGCGCAAGCCCCTCGTTTTCTCGTGTGTCGGTCATGGTTTGGTTTCTCCCTCTATTCCTTTCCGCTCTTGTCTTGCTGTCAGACAGGCAAGAAGAAGGACCTGTTGATTGAGGCTGATGACAGGCGCTCGGCCTGATTCTTCATGGCTGACGTCCCCAGGCGGTCACCCAAAACCAGACCGCAAAGAAGTCGTCGGCCTGCATTTCTGCCACCGCCTGCTGATAGAGCGTGTCCACTTCCTCGGCCTGAGCCACGCCCGTCTTCACGAGGAATGGCTTCAGTAGATCGAACATGACGAATATATTTTTGAAGGTGCTGTAGTGGTAGGGGGTCCCGCTGGACCACTCCAGCACGCCGCCACGCAGGCGGACGTCGTTGAAGCCGGCCTGGCGCAGCAGGGGGGCCAGGACGGGGGTGATTCCCAGGAGGTGCCCGTCGGGGGAGAAGCTTTGTCCGGCTCGCTTAAGGGCCGAGGAGCAGAGCGCGTAGTAGCGCTGGGTGGCCGGGCTGGTGGTCAGGCCCCACTCGCTTTCGGTGAGGCGGAGGAGGCCGCCGGGCTTGAGGAGACGGCGACACTCGGTCAGCAGGTGGGGCCAGTCCTGGGGCCGCATGAAGCCGGCCAGAAAGCGGGCGTTGATCAGGTCAAAGGAGGCGTCGGAGAAAGCGAGGGGCCGGGTGATGTTCATCACGGCGAAGTGGGCGTTACTGAGGCCGCGCGAGCGGGCCTGCGCGTTGGCGTATTCGACGACGCTCGGGCTGAGGTCGACGCCGATGATCTCGGCCTCGGGATAGTGAAAGGCCAGCTCCAGGGCCCAGCCACCGGGGCCGCAGGCCAGGTCAAGCACCTGGGCGCTGGCTGGTAGCGTCTCCACTTCGGGCAGGAGGCCCCCCATTGCTTCGGTGACCAGGCGATCCTGTTGCATCAGGCGGGCTAGCTCTGCCGCCTCTTCGGCATTGATGAAGTAGGTCCCCCCCTCGCTGGCGGGCTGGCTGGGGGTCGCAGATTCTTCAGCAGCAGACATATGCTAGCAGATCTCCTCTTCTTCTGTTCAGCTCATCTGGTGGTGCTTGGGAGAGAAGAGAGCAAGCCAGGGCGTGCTCATCCTTCCGTGCCTGCGGCGTCCGCTGCAGTCGTCACCGGCCCGCGGGGGAAGGTCTCGCCTATCTTGCTCTTTTCTGCCAAAAGCATACCAGCCTGTGTCACGCCTGGCAAGCGTGTTTCTTTCGTCCCCTGCTACCTTGTGGGCCAGTGGATCACGGTTCAGAATGAGACGGTTCTCTCCTCTCTATGGGGGCTGTTGCACAGGTGGCGCTCCTGCTGTCCTCTGCCTCTCTGTCTGCTCGCTGTTCCTTGCCCGGCTGGCTGAAGGACGCAGCTCGATGTTGTTGCTGGTCTGGTATGGTCTGGCCCAGGCTGGCGAGTAGCTCGGGCGGGCATTGCTCCCAGGGGATGCGCCGCAGCAGCTCGGCGCGTGTGTTGGCTCCGAGTCGATCGCGCAGGCGATAGATGTGACCACGCACGGTGCTGGCGGTGATGCCCATGCGCCTGGCAATCTCTTCGTCCTCCAGCCCCTGACGCAGCAGGAGCAGGACCTCCCATTCGCGAGGCCGCGGCGGCCCTGGCTCGCGCGGTCCCCATTGGCGATGATAGCCTTGGCGCTGGCCCATGTCCTGGCTAGCTCCTCCTCTTCTTCTTTCTGGCCTCTGCACTGATGCGACCTGTCGGGTCGCGTTCGGCTTGAGGCTTCTCTGTCCGCTAGCTGTATGGCCGGTGACCGCCGTCTGGCATGGGCACAGGGGTGGGTAGGGTCTGACTGCCAACGATGAAAGGCGCGTGCAGGAGAGGCGAAACCTGCGGCGCTGGTGAGGGCATGGGGGGCGCCGCGGGGCCGCCCGGCGGGGCGCTGGCAGCGGTGAGACGGCGCACGAGGGCGACCAGGTGCCCGACGTTGAAGGGCTTGGCCAGGAAGGCGCTGGCTCCCACGAGCCGCGCACGCAGGCGCTCGCGCAGGCCGTGGCGCGCGCTCATGAGGACGATGGGGACGGTCGCGAGCCGCGGCTGCTTGCGGATGAGAAGGGTCAGTTCGTAGCCGTCAAGCTTGGGGAGCATGAGGTCGATGAGGAGGAGGGCCGGCGGCTCTTCGGCTCGGGCGATGGTTTGCAGGGCGGCCAGGCTGTCGCTGTGACAGCGTACTTGAAAGCCGGCTCGCCGTAGGGCCAGGGCGATGATGAGACGACAGACGGCTGAGTCGTCAATGATGTCTACTGTTCCTGACATGGCACTGCTCCTTTCTGGCTGTTTCTCTCTGGCGGGTACTCTGTCGCTCTGCTCGCGTGTTTGTCTGTTTGATCAGCAGCCCGCCCACTCTCTGGCGCGGCTTGCCCGCTGGGGCCTGCCTCAGTCGCTCGCTCAGTCAGTCAGTCAGCTACGGCTGGCGCCCGCCAGGCAGCTAATCACCCGGGGAGAGGCGAGGAGCCTGCGGGCCTCCTGCGGGCGAGCGCCAGACCGCCGCTTATTGCTATAGCAGGACGAGCTTGCAGCAAAAGTAGAGGTGGCACTCCTGACGTCGATCGCAGACGGTGATGGTTCTTCTTGTCCAACTAAAGCCGCCCGCTCGCTTCTCTTTTGCTCTTGTGTAATTTGGACGATTGATGATGGAAACTACTTTTCAATGTGCAGATGTATCTGCTATAATCAAAGCGCACGGTGTTGAACCTGGCACGTTATGGACTCTGCGGCGAAGGTGGCGCGCGATGTGGCGCGTGATGCTTGCCGCAACCTGGCCGGGGACGCGCTGGCTTGCCTGCCGCGAACCTGGGCTGGGGCGTCGGCTGGGACTGAGAAGGCGGTGAGACGACTATGGCCGGAAAAGAGCTGCTTCTGAAGATGGGTGATTCCTTGCCGCTGGTGCGAGTGTGGATGTTGGGGCCGTTTGTGGTGGAGCTGAGGGGGACCGATGGGGCGTGGCGGGCGCTGCCGGGGAGTGTGTGGCGAACGTATTTTTATGCACGCCCGCTGTTGCAGCGCTTGCTGTGCGCGCATGGGCGCAGGGTGGAGCGGCAGCAGTTGCTGGCGGATTTGTGGCCAAGGGAGGAGCCGAGTGAGGCGATGGAGCGCTATCCGTTGACGGGGGCCGGGCAGGTGCGGAAGCTGTTGGGGCGAAGGGAGTTGTTGCAGACGTGTGGCCAGGGGTATCAGTTGGCTGATCAGGGCTGGATCTGGACGGATGTGGATGAGGCTCTGAGGCTGGTGAGGGAGGCGAGGGGAAGGGGACTGGAGAGCCTGGAGGCCTTGCCGTGCTTGCAGGAGGCGGAGAGGCTGTTTCGGCGGGGTCGGCTGTTGGAGGGGCAGGGGGCGCTGTGGGCGGTGGCGTATCGGGAGTGGGTGGCGGGTGAGCGCTGGAGAGCAGGGCTGGCCCTGGGAAGGCTCTATGAGAGGGCGGGGATGGCGAGCGAGGCGGGGGAGCAGTATCGGCAGTTGTATGAGGAGGAGCCGTTTAGGGAGGAGGCGCTGTTAGAGGTGTATGGCTGGTGGATGAGACGGGGAGAGAGGGAGAGGGCGGAGAGAGTATTAGAGGCGGGGCTGAAGAGGTTGGAGCAGAAGGGGGTGCCGCTGACGGCGGAGGGGAAGGAGCAGGTGAGAAGGCTGAGGGAGCAGGGTGAGGGAAGGACCTTGGTGGTGGTGCAGGGGGAGGCTGTGGTATACTGGGAGGGAAGTAAGGGAGCGAGCGCGGAGGAGCGGCGAGAGGAGAGATGCAGGAAGGAGGTTCCGCAGGGGGAGCCTGAGCTGCAGGGGAGGCTGCTGCCGTTGGGTAGGGAGCAGGAGGAGGGGGAGTGTGGGGTGAGGGTGCTGGTCTGGCCGCTGGTGTGGGGGAGGGAGCGGCGAGGGAGCCTGCAGGAACTGGAGAGAGAGATCCAGGAGGAGCTGAAGATGAGCGAGCGCAGGGAGCACGAGGCAGAGACAAGGGCTGCGCAGGGGCAGCGGCTGCCGAGGAGGCAAGCGCTCTTGCTGCTGGCGGGGATGCCGCAGGTGCTGCTGGGGCTGGGGAGCGGAGGAGGAGGTTGGGGCTGGGAGTGGGAGGGGATGAAGGAGGGGAGGGTGAGAGAGGAGGTGCTGCCGGTGGTGGCGGGGAGTATCACAGCCTGCTGGCATCTGCTCAATGAGGGGGAGTTAGAGGCGGTCGAGAGGACGGTAGGGAGCTATCTGCCGCTGCTGAGGAGGTGGGCGTATGAGCCGTCGGGGGTGCAGCGAGAAGCGGCCTATCTGGCGGCACAGGCGTGCTTGCTAGAGGGCTTAATTGCCTACCATCGGCTACAGTTCCAGCGAAGAAAGTACCTTTGTGAAGAAGCAGTCAGTTTAAGTCGTCTTGCTAGTGGGCCTGTGTTGCTTGTAAAAGCGCTGATCGACCGAGGGACGGCCTGCTACTGGCTTGGCCAGAGTGAGTCGATGCTGGAGAGCTTTCAGGAGGCGTGTAGTCTGGCCGAAACTGTGCCCGCTCCTTTACGCGGGAGGGCTTTCATGAGCCTAGCACGGGCCTATGCAGATCGGGGGATGGCTGGAGAAGCCTTGAAAGCTTTCGAGATGGCTCGAGAGCACTTCCAGGGATGGGAAGGGACCAAGTCTTTACCAGTGTGTGTGTTGCTCGACGAAGGCGCTTACAGGGAACCTCTCTACGGGGGATATATTCACCTACGTCTCGGTGAATATGGAGAGCAGAAGAGTCATCTCCTCGAAGCGGAACGACGGCTAGCAGGCGTTGAGGAGATGGTGAGCGTGGTCAGTGTGCCAGGACGTATTAGGTTGGAAGCTCTTAATCTGAGGGGGGAAGCGGCGATAGGGAGAGGGGAGCTAGAGGAGTACGTGAGCTACACGGTAGAGGGAGCGGAAGGGGCGAGGAGGCTGGGGAGCGGCAAGAGGAGGCAGGAGCTGGTGAGCAACTGGAAGAGGGCGCTAGAGAGGTGGCCGTGGGAGAAGCGAGTGAGGGAGCTGGGGGAGCTGGTGCTAGGGGTGTAGAGGTAGAGAGAGGCAGGCGAGCGGGAAGAGAGAGGAGAGGGAGCGATGAAGGAAGGAGAGGGAGAAGGAGGCAGGAGGCTGCCGAGGAGGCAAGCGCTGTTGCTGCTGGCGGGGATGCCGCAGGTGCTGCTGGGGCTGGGGAGCGGAGGAGGAGGTTGGGGCTGGGAGTGGGAGGGGATGAAGGAGGGGAGGGTGAGAGAGGAGGTGCTGCCGGTGGTGGCGGGGAGCATCACAGCCTGCTGGCATCTGCTCAATGAGGGGGAGTTAGAGGCGGTCGAGAGGACGGTAGGGAGCTATCTGCCGCTGCTGAGGAGGTGGGCATATGAGCCGTCGGGGGTGCAGCGAGAAGCGGCCTATCTGGCGGCGCAGGCGTGCTTATTGTATTCACTGGTAGAACATCATCGCCTGCGTTTCCAGCAACGCTGGCGTCTTACTCAAGAGGCTGTTGTGCTCAGTCGTCTCTCTGCTCATCGTTTGCTTCTGGTAGAGACGTTGACAGAGCTAGGGGTGGCCTCTTACTGGTGTGGTCTTCCTGCACAGATGCTGGAAGCTTATCTAGAGGCTGAAAGCTTGATGGAGCCATTGCCTGCGCTCTCGAAGAATATTGTGCTGCGCGGTTTAGCGCGTGCCTATGCTCAGCAGGGGCAAGAGCGGGAAGCTCTGAAGATGCTCAGTGCAGCGCGGCTGTATGCCGTTGAGGACTCGTATACTGAGGAGACGCCTATCTTTTTGGCCGCTCAGGAAGGGTACCATATGCACATGCTCTACGCGGGCTTTGTGCATCTAGAGCTGGGCAGGTATGGCAGGATGTTGGAACATTGCCGATCGGCAGAGCAGGCTTTAGGCGAGCTTGATGGCTGGCGGAGACCGGTCCCTGTACGGTTGCGTCTGGAGATTGTGAACAGGAGAGGGGAGGCGGCGATAGGGAGGGGGGAGCTAGAGGAGTACGTGAGCTACACGGTAGAGGGAGCGGAAGGGGCGAGGAGGCTGGGGAGCGGCAAGAGGAGGCAGGAGCTGGTGAGCAACTGGAAGAGGGCGCTAGAGCGGTGGCCGGGGGAGAAGCGAGTGAGGGAGCTGGGGGAGCTGGTGCTCTCAGGGTGAACAGAAACGCCTGCCACCACTCCCCCAGAGATGCAAAGGAGCGGCCCAAATTGGTCCCCATCATCCGCACATAACGAGCCGCCGGATCGGCACGGCGCCGGCCCTAGCCGCCGCCCTCCTCGCGGCTGGCCACCGAACGACCGCCGATCCCCCAATTGCGCTTTGGTACCTCATAAATAATGACGCGCACCTCCTCCACCGGATAGCCCAACTCGCGCCCTGCCGCCTCCGAGAGCAGCCGGATCAAACGCTCCTTCTGCTCTGCGCTGCGGCCCTCCATAATAGTCACCTTGAGAACAAGCATCGCGCATCTCCTTTCACTCTCCGCTTCGGCCATAGCATAGCAGCAGATTGCTGTCCACCCCTCTCCTCTCAGTCTGGCACAGACGCCAGCCGTCGCGTCGCAGTTTCCCTGGTCCTGCCTGCTCTCTGCCTGGCTTGCCAGAACCGTGGCCGGCGACATACAATACAGCCAGCGCCGCAGATGAGCGCCGGTGCGCGCTCGCCAGCCCTGGCCCGCCAGCGCCTTGCCTGGTGGGGCCAACAGGTAGCAACGCAGCGCCAGATCAGGCCAGACCAAACCAGAAAGGAGCCAGGACGCCGATGCCCATGCTCGAAGTACTGCGCGCCGACGACAGGCCGCTCAGCGCCGACCAGAAACGGGCCTTCGCCCGTGAAGCCACCAGAATCTTCCACGAAGTCCTCGGCACCCCGCCCGGGCGCCTGCGCCTCTTCTTCCTCGACACCCCATCCGAGGGCCTGGAAGGGCTGTACGAACGACCGCCCGCTGCCAGCGACGAGCAGCCCGACGGTGGCGGCGAGAAGAAAGACTAAACGCCCGTCGCAAGCCGCCCGGCCTTCCCGAAGGCCGGGTCTCATCTCAGCCGGGCAGGCCAGCCAGCGTCAGCTCTCGCCGAAACTCCTCAAGATAGCGCTGCATAAACGCCAGGCGCTCCTGAGCCAGCGCCCGCCCCGTAGCCGTACTCATCGTCTTTCCCAGGTGCAACAACTTCGTATAAAAATGATCCAGCAGATAGCGCCGATCATCGGGCGTATGCCGTTCCGCAAACGGATCAGCCGGATCATACGGGCGCGTCTCCGCCGTTGCCCGCAGCGTCCCCGTGATCGCCCAACGCATCACCCCGATCGCCCCCAGTCCGTCCAGGCGGTCTGCATCGCGCACCACGCGCGCCTCCAGCGTCTGCGGCTCGATCCCGCGACTAAAGCTGTGGGCCAGCACCGCATGCAGAATCGCCTCGCGCTCCGCTGTCGGCACCCCATAAGCGGCCAGCAGCTCAGCGGCCAACTCCTGCGACAGATCAGCATGATGCCGCCCTTGAGCAGCAGGCGCCTGAGCAGTGAGCGCCCTCTCCTCTGGCGCCACCCGTCCCAGATCGTGCAGCAGGGCTGCCGTCCCCACCACAAAGCGATCCGCCCCCTCGCGCTGCGCAATGGCCAGCGCCAGCCGATAGACACGCTCAATATGATCCCAGCCGTGCGCCAGATCGACCCTCCCCGACCTCAGAAAACGTTCCTCCACCTCGCGGTACACCTGCCCCAACACAGCATCTCTATCGAAAGCCTCTGTCATTGACGTGCAACATCGTCCTTTCTACACTGTCTTTCCGCTCGCACTTGATGGCATCGGTCCCCACCCATGCGAGCCGCCTGGCCAGGGCGACAGCGCCGCCGCCCCTCCTGGCTCGACCGACCCACCCTGGTCAGCGTCACTCAGCCTAAGCAGATCCATTCTACACCATCGCCGGCCATTCTGCCCGAAGCCCGGGCCTTCCTTCCGCACCCATCTCCTCGCGCTCCTCGCGCCACCTCACCCATCTCTCCCCCTGAAAATTTTCGCCGGGGCCTTGACAAAAGCCCATTCCCCGACTATATTCTATTTGAAACCGCTTACGTAATCGTTTGCGGTACCGATTTCGTCACCAACAGAAATGCAAGGATGCTTTCGCTCCCTCCCCCAGCCTGCAGAACCTGCCTGGCGGGTTCTGCAGGGCGAGGAGCGGTGACCTGGGAGAGAGAAGCGCAAAGAGGCTTGCCGTCAAGAAAGGGAGCGGCGGTGGAGACAGCAGGGCAAAGGGGGTGCCGCCGTACCTGACGTGGCCAGCAAGCCGGGCATGAAGCAAGCGAAGGGAAGGACCCGGCCCGGGAGAGGAGGGGCACAGACACAACCTCTTTCTCCCGGGGACTCCTCGTTCGGTCAGAGGCGGGTGCCGTGGCTGACTCTCTGATTCAGTCGCGGCACCGCTCTTTTTGGCCTGCCTGTCTCCCCTCCTTTGGAGTGGCTTCCTGGCTCTTCTCCTGGTTCCCCTCTGCCTGCCCTTGACAAGTGGTGTGGCCTGGGCGTACCCTGAATATGGGTGACCGGTCACTCACCAAAAACGGTGGACCCTCAAGCGGAGGCAGCCGCTGTCAAGGAGCCAGACCATGCCGAAGATCGTCGACGAGCAGACGCGCGAAGCCACGCGCCAGCGTATCCTGCGCATAGCGGCCCGGGAGTTCGCGCGCCTGGGCTTTGAGCAGGCCAACATCAACCTCATTGCGGAGCAGGCCGGGATTGGCAAGGGGACCATCTATCTCTACTTTGAGAGCAAGAGAGCCTTATTTCTAGAGATGCTGCGCTTCATTGCTCAGGCCCACCTGCAAGAGATCCGTGCCGCTCTGGCGGCGGGGGAGACCGTGCAGCAGCGCCTGGAGGGTCTCTTTCTCGCCTTTGTCAGGCTAGCGGAGCAAGAGAGCGATAGCTTCCACGTCTTCATGAGCGCGCTCTATGGCGTCAACCGCCTCTTCCAACAAGAGGCGACGGCCCTACTGAGGGAGTACGTCGCGGCCATTGCCCGTCTGCTCGCCGAGGGTCAGGAGCGGGGCGAGCTGAGCGTCCAGCAGCTAGAGGCCAGCGCCCTGATGGTGCTCTCGGTGACCGAATCCTACGTCCTGGCGGCGCGCGTCCTGGGCTACCCGGCCTCTGTGCTCGCGGACCAGGCCGGGGCGGTGGCCGACTTCATCCTGCATGGTCTCGCGCCCTCAGCCCGCCGCTCCCCTGATCGGCAGGAATAAAGCGCGGTGGCGCGCCCTCCCTGCTCGCTTTTTGGCGCTGATTTTGACTGACCACCCACCCATCATCATACAGAGGAGGCAGATACCGCATGCTGAGCGAGAGACTGATCGTCGGCCTTCGGCGCTGGGAGCGTCGTGGGGGCCGGGAGCGTCGCGAGAAAGGAGTAGAGCGTCCTTATCTGCTCTGGAAATGGCTGCTACTCAGCAGTGCCATTGGTCTGGTAGCTGGTCTGGGGGCCATCGCCTTTTTCGAGGCCATTCACCTGGCGAGCGCCTTTTTCCTTGGCGTACTGATTGGCTATCGACCGCCTGATCCGACTGGTGAAGGCAGTACGGTCTGGGCGCCATTGTGGGGTGCAGCTCGTCCCTGGCTGCTGCCGCTGGTGACGACCGGTGGTGGTCTGCTGGCCGGCCTCATCGTTTTTCTCTGGGCGCCCGAGGCTGAAGGGCACGGGACCGATGCGGCCATCGCGGCCTTTCATCAGGGCAGGCCGATCCGGGCGCGTGTTCCCCTCATCAAGCTCGTTGCCTCGGCCATCACCATTGGCTCCGGTGGTTCTGGCGGGCGTGAGGGGCCTGCCGCCCAGATCAGCGCTGGCTTCGGCTCCCTCCTGGCGACGCTGCTACATCTTGAGGCCCACGAGCGCCGTCTGGCGATTGCCACAGGGATCGGCGCCGGTATTGGCGCCATCTTTCGGGCGCCGCTTGGGGGGGCCGTGCTGGCTGCCGAGATCCTCTACAAGGACGATCTAGAGGTTGAGGCGCTTCTGCCGGCGCTGATCGCCTCCATTGTCGGCTATAGTGTCTTTGGGGCCTTCTCGGGCTGGAGTCCCATCTTTGCCGTTCCTGCCAACCTGGCCTTCAGCTCGCCCCTGCAGCTCCTCTGGTATGGCCTGCTGGGAGTAGGCTGCGGCCTGGTTGGGCGGGCCTATGCCACGGGCTTCTACGGACTGACGGCCCTCTTTCACCGTCTGCCGCTCCCGCGCTGGCTCAAACCGGCTCTGGGCGGTCTGCTGGTGGGTCTCATCGGCCTGGCGGTTCCCCAGGTACTGGGCATGGGCTATGGCTGGGTGCAGCTCTGGATGCAAGCGGGCCTGAGCGCCTGGCCGCTCTGGGTGTTGCTCGCGCTCCCCTTCCTCAAGATCCTGGCGACCGGCCTCTCCATCGGCTCCGGTGGCTCGGGGGGCATCTTCGGCCCCGGCATGGTGATCGGGGCTGCCGTGGGGGCAGCGTTTTGGCGCCTGCTTAGTCCCCTGGTGCCAGGCATACCGGCGGTGCCTGCTCCGTTTGTGATCGTGGCGATGATGGCGCTTTTCGGCGGGATTGCTCACGCCCCGCTGGCGGTCATGCTGATGGTGGCTGAGATGACAGGCAATCTCTCGCTCCTGGCTCCGGCCATGCTGGCTGTGGGGGTAGCCGTGCTGACCGTCGGCGAGCAATCGATCTACAGCAGTCAGTTGAAGACGCGCGCCGATTCGCCGGCCCATCGCCGGCGCTGGGCCTTTCCGCTGCTCTCGCTGCTCCGGGTTCGTCAGGCCCTGCTGCCTCCTGAGCCTGTGCTAAGCAGTGACCTATCGCTCTCCCAGGCCGAGTCGTTGCTGAGGGAGTGGAAGATCGACAGTGCGGCGGTCATCGATGAGCAAGGGGCCTGGCTGGGCAGGCTGACGCTGGCGCAGGTGCTGGCCGTGGAAGCCAGCGAGCGGGAGCGGAGGCGCGTGACGGAACTGCTTGAGTCGCGGCAAGCCCTGGCGGTTGCGCCTACAGACCCGCTGGATCAGGTGCTGGCCATGCTGGTGGACCAGCGCTACGACTGGTTACCGGTTGTGGAGGAGCGCGCTGGCTCCCGGCGCCTGCTTGGCTACGTTTCCGCTCGTTCGATCCTGCGGGCCTATCAGGCGGCGCGCACGGCTCCTGTTCCGTCCGCTGAGCCTGGGCCTGAGCCTGAACCGTTTGCTTCCTCCCTTCTGGTGCAGGCTGGGACAGGGAGGGAAAGCGGCCAGGGCCTCTCGGGAGAGGGCTGAGGCGAGAAGAGAAGGCGAGAGTCGCGCTTGTCGCTGGCGAGCGGCGATGCTATAATCCTTCTGACGAGAGCTAGCAGCATTGACAGGCAGCAACGCAACCTGAGAGCAGCCGTCTGATCCCTTCCCTGAGCGGTCTGGCGGCCTGCTTGCGTGGGAAGCGGAGGAGTCATGACAGCGCACGATCCTCAAGGAGCGCCGGAGCAGACGCCGGGGCAGCCAGTGCCCGCGTCCTCGACCTTTCCCCCAGGCATTGCTGACGTCACCTCTGCGCTCTTTCGCCAGTTTCTCGACCTCCTGCCTGATGCCCTCATCGTTGTAGACGAGCAAGGGCACCTGGTCCAGGCCAACGCCCAGGCCACGGCGGTCTTTGGCTATAGCCGTGAGGAACTCCTTGGCCAGACGCTGGATCTCCTTCTCCCGGAGCGCTTTCGCGAGATCCACCGCCGGCATGCGGCTCAATACTTCCAAGCCCCGCGTCTGCGTCCGATGGGCATTGGCTTACATCTCTTTGCCCGCCACAAAGACGGGGGCGAGTTCCCGGTAGAGATCAGCCTCAGCCCCTTGCACGTCGGCGACCGCCTGTACGTCATTGCTGCCGTGCGCGACATGACGGCCCAGCGCCGGGCTGAGCGCGAGCGTACCCTTCTGCTACAGAACCTGAGCGTTCAGGGGGAGCTGCTCAACCAGGCCTACGATGCCATCATTGTGCGTGATTCCCTCGACCGTATTCTGCTCTGGAATCGCGGAGCCGAGCGCCTCTACGGCTGGCCGGCGCAGGAGGCCCTGGGGCGTATCAGCACGCGCCTGCTCAGGACCGACTTCCCCGGCGGAGAGGGGGCGGTACGCACTGCCCTGGAGCGTGATGGCCAGTGGGAAGGTGAGCTGACCCAGCTCGCTCGCGATGGGCGCCTGCTGGTGGTCGAGAGCCGCCAGGCCCTGGTACGCGACCAGCAGGGCCTGGTTCTGGCCACCCTGGAGATCAATCGCGACATCAGCGAGCGGCGCCAGCGCGAACGGGAGGCGCGGGCCATGCTGGCCGGCCATCTCTCGCTGCTGGAGCAGCTCTTTGAGGCGTTGCCCCTGGCGGTCGCCCTGGTGGCTGGCGCCACGGCCCGTCTTGTGCTGGCCAATCAGGCGGTGCGCCGGGTGTGGGGAGTGGACTGGCCGTTCGGGCAGCCTTTTCTCGAATTTCTGCAGGCCCATCGCATTATCATCAGCGATATGCGGGGCAAGACCCTGGCGCCCGAGGAGCTGGTCACCCTGCGCGTACTCCGCGAGCAGCGAGCCATCGCGCTCTATCAAGAGCAGATCCGCCGTGCCGACGGCTCGCCTCTGCCGGTCCTGGTGAGCGCCCTCCCGCTGCACGTGCCGCCGGAGGCCCTGCAAGGCGAGCTGTTGCGGCAACTAGCGCCTGGGGAGCCGCTGGCCCTGGTCATTCATCAAGATGTGACGCCGCTCAAAGAGGCGGAGGAGCTGAAGGACGAGTTCATCAGCATCGCCGCCCACGAGCTGCGCACGCCGCTGGCGGCTCTGACCGGCTATGCCGAGATGCTCCTGCGCCAGACCGAGCGCGGACACGGTCCCCCGCTGGCCCCCTGGCAGCGCGAGGCCCTGGAAGAGATTCAGCAGGGCACGAAGCGCCTGGCCGGCCTGACCGAGGAGCTGCTCGACCTCAGCCGCCTGCAGGCCGGGCGTCTGCAGCTCCAGCGCCTGCCAGCCGACATTGTCCCCCTTGTGCGCCAGGTGGTGCGGCGCCTGCAGCCAACGAGCGAACGCCATCAGCTAGAGGTGCAGGCGCCGGCGGAGCCACTGGTGGCCCTGATCGATCCCCATCGCCTGGAGCAGGTCCTGACCAATCTTGTCGAGAATGCCATGAAATACAGCCCCCAAGGGGGTCCGGTTCAGGTCAGAATAGGGCGCGAGGGCGACGGGCAGGCGGTGCTGATCAGCGTGCAAGATCACGGTATTGGCATCCCCCGCCATCAGCAGGGGCAGATCGGCGGGCGTTTCATGCGGGCCGAGAATGCGCGCGCCTGGGGCATCGAAGGAACGGGCCTCGGCCTCTATCTGGCCCGTGCCCTGGTGGAGCAGCACGGCGGTCGCCTGTGGTTTGAGTCAGAAGAGGGGCAAGGCTCGACCTTCTTTGTACGCCTGCCGCTCCTGGGCGAGGAGAGTGAGGAAGGCTGTGAGCTGCCGGAAGATGAAGAGACCACACCGGCGGCGCCCCCCGTGAGGGAGGCCGGTGCCTGATTCTGACTGGCCCAACAAAGAGCAGCCTTGTGCTGTCATCTTGCCTTCACAGCCTTCACAGACGAAAGGAAGCGCCTGGATCATCCTCTGATCCAGGCGCTTGCTCCTTTGGGTGGGGCTTCACAGGAACCTGTGCCTCAGCGGCACGCGAGCAGCCATCTGCTAGCGGTCGTAGATCACCAGCATGACCAGGCCGCCCATCTCGCTCTCATTTTGCCCTGGGTTCATCAGGTGCGAGAGGATATGGCAATGGAAGGGGTAGCTGCTGCCCGGGGCGGCCCAGGCCGTGAAGACCAGGTCGTAGGTCTCGCCGGGGGCCACCTGCAGGGTATCGCGCTGGTACGGCTGAGATAAGGGGTGGCCATCCTGAGCGACCACCGTGAAGATGTGACCGTGCAGGTGCATCGGGTGGATGCCCAGCGTATCGGCCCCGATCAGGCGCAGGCGCACAGTCTGGCCGTGCCTGACGTGCAGCGGCTGGGTATCGGGAAAACTCTTACCATTGATGACATAGTAGCCGCCGGGCAGGGTACCGATGAAGGCCGTGTAGTCGACGTCGGCATGGACCTCCGCGCGGGCCTGGGGCGAGCCGGGACGCGGGTCAACGATGAAGGCCCCATAGCAGCCGCCGGCCACTTCATTCAGGTCGTTATAGTGGCTATGGTACCAGTGGGTGCCGACATCCTGGTCGTGGACCGTGAAGTCGTAGACGTAGCGCTGACCTGGCTGAATTGGCTGCTGGCCGAGGCCGGGCACGCCATCCTGTTGGCTGGGCACCTCCAGACCGTGCCAGTGGATGCTTGTCGCCTCATGGAAGTGGTTGATCACCGTAATGCGCACATGGTCGCCGGCGGTGACGCGAATCATCGGTCCTGGCACCGTGCCATTGATGGTATAGGCCGGTACCCAGGTCCCTTTGACGACCTCCCAAAGTACTTGCTCGGCGACCAGGGTGAAATGCTTGGCGCCGTCGGGGTCACGCACGTACGTGGCGAGCTGGTTGCCCTGGCTCTGGGTAGCCCGTGGCAGGGCCGCGACTGTGGCGGTGGCATTAGCATCCTGCCCGCTGGTGTTCATGCTGCTCATGCCGCTCATCGTGGTGCTCCCCTGATCCTGGCTGGTGCTGCTGGTGAAGCCACTGCCGCTGGCCAGCGTACTGCCGAGGCCGAAGCTGAGGACGGCCACCATGATGAGCAGGGCGGCGACCAGGACGGCCAGGGGCGCCATGATGCGGCGCCAGGGGTAGGCAGACCCCGGCTGATGGCGGCGCACAAAGACGACGTTGCCGTTGCCGACTGCCAGTCGGCGATAGGTCTCCGGGCGATAGCTGCCCGCTTCCAGAATGATGGGACCTTGTGCTGAGGGCTGTTCATCCCTGGCCGGAGCCGCCGCGGTGGCTTGCGGCTGCGGTCTCTGCTCTTGCTCTTCGAGAGCAGTCTTTCCCTCTTCTGGCGATGCCATTCTGCTGCCTCCTATCCTATCTATGAACAGGGATGGTTGTTGCTCTTCTTCCTCTGACTTGCCTGTCCAGGCTGAGCGATTGCACAATCTGTGGGCTGTGGGCCGCGCCGGCTTACGGCTTCGGCTCGCGTCACATCAGCAACAGTAGCGCTGCCAGGTGTCAATCGGCTCACAAAGCCGGCTGCCGTTCTCTCGGAAACCTCACAGCTCCGCTCTGGCTCGCCGCTGACCATCTGCCCGGCGGCTGACTGGGACCAACTGGGACTGACTGGAACTGACTGGAACCGACCCCGGGTCCTGGTGCGGGCAAGGCGTTGCCTGCTGCTGAGGAGCAGGCCGGTGCAGAGGGAGAGGGACGCCGCTGCAAGTCTTATAGTCATGCTCAGGGAGGCGCCGGGTAGAGAGAGAAGAGGAATGGAAAGCCCGATGCAGGGGGCTGTGACGCGCCTGTGATGGAAGCGAAAGGGGCCGAGAGCGGCTCGTGAGAGGGATGAGCTATATTCCCTCCTGGAAGCGGTGGTAAGGGTGGCGGGAAGGCGGGAGAGGGAGCAGGGAGGAGGGGGGACAGCCTGGTCGCGAATGTCTTCCGCTGTTCGTCCCCACGGGGCGGGCAGCGGGGGCTGCGCAGGCGAGATCGCTGGAGTCATGAAGAAGAATCGCTTATTCGTCTGGATACAGGAGGGAGGACCATCCATGAAAATCATCAGCGTCTTGAAGCCGCGTTCCGTCACGCAGATCCCTGAGCCGCCGCTGGCGCGCTTCCTCTTCGCCGACACGCGCATGGCCTGGCTGTGGCTGCTGGTGCGCCTCTACGTCGGCTATGAGTGGTTGACCGCCGGACTGGAGAAGCTCACCGGCTACAATTTCGCCATTGGGGCTGGCTTCGGCCAGCGTGTCAGCAGCCCGTGGGTCTTGAGCGGCCATGATGGGGTCGCCCTGCAAGGCTTTGTCAAGGGGGCGTTGGCGCTGAGCAGCGGGCCACACCCGGCGGTGCAGGGCTGGTACGCGGGCTTCCTGCAGCAGGTTGTCCTGCCGAACGCCGGTCTCTTCGCCTACCTGGTGACCTTTGGCGAGGTCCTGGTCGGCCTGGGGCTGATCTTCGGCGCCCTGACGGGCATCGCCGCCTTCTTCGGCGTCTTCATGAACCTGAACTTTATGCTTGCTGGGGCAGTCAGCATTAACCCGGTGCTGGGCACCCTTGGCCTGCTCCTGATGCTGGCCTGGCGCATCGCCGGCTACTACGGACTGGATAGCATCCTGCTGCCGCTGCTGGGCACGCCCTGGACCGGCTCGCTCCTGAGCCGTCTGCGGGCGCAGCGCACGCAACCGCTGGAAGCTGGGGCTGGTGGTCGCTAGCCGGGGCTGATGGTAGGCAGTGCAGCCGCCCTCGCTGCTGGTGGTACTGCGGCAAGGGAGCCAGGCATCAACACGCCTGGCTCTCTCTTTTTGTCTGCTCCGGCCAGTGTTGAGGCTGGCGTACGTTACGAAGCGAGGTCGTCGGGAGCGGCCAGCATGTAGCCAACGCCGACCTTCGTACGGATATAGCGCGGGTGAGCCGGATCATCCTCCAGCTTGCGTCGCAGACGATTGATATTGACCTGCAGCATATGGCTCTCGCCGACATACTCCGCCCCCCAAACGCGCTCTAAGAGCAGGTCCTGGGTGACTACTCGTCCGGCATGCTGGGCCAGGTAGGCCAGCAGCCGGTACTCGGTTGGCGTCAGGGCGATCTCGCGCCCGGCCCGCGTCACCCGATGGCGCGTATCATCGATGGTCAAATCGCCGACCGTGATGATCGAACGCAGGCCGCTCACGCGCTCGCCGCTGCTGAACTGAGCGCGACGCAGCACGGCGCGCACGCGGGCCAGCAGCTCCTCAATACTGAACGGCTTGGTCAAGTAATCGTCGGCACCCAGGTCCAGGCCGCGCACCTTATCCTGATCCTGGCCGCGAGCCGTCAGCAGAATAATGGGCACGCCGGAATGCTCGCGCACGCGCTGGCAGACGCTGAACCCATCCAGGCGGGGCATCATCACATCGAGCAGGATCAGGTCCGGCTGCTGCTCCTTGAAGACGGCCAGGGCCTGCTCGCCGTCGCTGGCTGTCAGGACGGCGTAGCCTTCCAGCTCCAGATTGCGCGAGACCAGGCGCAAGAGGTGGGGATCGTCATCGACGCACAAGATGGTTATCTTACGCACCATGCTCCTGTCATCCTCCTCTGATGAGCGCGTTGTCGGGTTGGGTTGGGTCGGGTCGAACGGGTTGCAGTCAGGGACCTGGGGGCCGGCGATCGTCAGGCGTGCTGGCGCGACTGACGGGGTTGGGTCCGGCCCGGCCCCGTGCCAGGAAGCTCAGACTGCCGACGTGAGGGCCGGCAGGAGCAGATGAAAGGTACTGCCCTGTTCCGGCTCGCTCTCAGCCCAGATCTGGCCGCCCTGCAACTCGACCAGATACCTGCAGAGCGTCAGGCCCAGCCCCAGGCCGCTGGTCTGGCGTGCCAGGCCGCTATCGCCGCGATAGAAGCGCTGGAAAATCTGCGGAAGCTGTTCCGGCGGAATGCCCCGCCCCTGGTCACTGACGCAGATCTCCACCGCCGGTGCCGGCTGAGCCACTCCAGTCGCAGGCGCAGGGATGGCCTGCGGGCGCAGGATCACGCGGATCTCGCCGCCCGCGGGAGAGAAGCGGACAGCGTTCTCCAGCAGATGGTCGAGGATCTCGCGCAGACGGCGACGATCGGCCAGCACCGGAGGAACGCCCTCTGTTGGCGAGCCGCTGGCGTCGAGCTGCACCACCTGGAAGGCAAAGGCGTCCGCCTGTTCGGGGGGCAGCCGCTGCTCAGCAGCCAGCAGGGCCTCCTGCACCACGCTGAGCGGGTCGACAGCGGTCGGCTCCAGGTGCAGCAGCCCGGCCTCCAGCTCGCTCAACTCCAGAAAGCGGTCGCAGAGCTGGATCAGACGCTCGCCGGCCTCCTGAACGCTTTCCAAGAGCAGGCGGCGCTCGGCCAGGGGGAGGCGACGCTCGTGGCGCAGCAGGGTAGAGACGGAAGTGCGAATCACCGCCAAAGGGCTGCGCAGCTCATGGCTAAGCGTGGCCAGCAGCTCGCTGTGAGGGCCAGTCGGTGCGGCCAGGCTCGCGGAAGCAGGCGGCCCCAGCCCGGCCCCGGTCCCAGCCCCGGCCAGCAGCTCCGTGAGCAGCGCCTGGCGCAGTAGCGCGGCCAGCAGCGGCTGATTGGCGGCGACAATCGCCGTGCTCTTCGCCAGCCAGCCAGCCAACGAGGCTGGCTGGCTGGCGTGCCCTAGCAGCACCACCAGGGCTGGACTGGCCAGAGCGTGGCCAGCTCCTGTCTCTGGGCGCGCCGGCACTAGCGGTAGACTCAGCAGCAGCCAGACGGTCTCGGCGGTCTGCACCTGGCTCCGGCGCAGGGGCAGCTCGCCAGCGTCGGAGCTGGTCGCCGTGAGGAGACTGCCAGCGCCGGCCACACTGACGAGGGCCCGGGCCTGTTCCTCGTCGAGGCGCTGCGCGGCCAGCAGCTGCAGCCGCTCCACCAGTCCCGGGACCTCTCTGGCTGGGTGGGAGGCATCCCAGTGCAAGAAGAAGGCGCCATGTTCGGCGGCTGTTACCTCGCGCAGGGCCTGCAGCAAAGCCGCGGCTACCTCCGCCGGTGGCGCCGTTGTCAGGGCCGGCAGCAGGGTCAGCAGCTCCCTCTGCAGAGCCGCGGCCCGCTCCGCCGGCGTGGTTTCGTCAGCAAACAAAGAGCGATCACGATAGCTCATAGCGGCTCCTCTCCCTCTCCTGACTCCCTTCCCCGCTGGGCGCTCTGCCCCTCTGCTCAGGGGGCGGGAGGCGCGCCTCTACCAGTTGAACAAGCGGCCCAGTGCTCTCCTGTTCTGTCCTGTCCAGAGCGGATTTCCTTCATTCTAGCAGAGAGAGAATCACCACCTCATCACGCCCGGTGCTTTCACCCTCACAAAGAGATCACAACCTCGCTGCTGCTCGCCGTCGTCGCGCCCGCCGGGCCGGCTTTCTGCGTCAGGAAGCCCTCTATCTCCTGTCCTTGCATCTGTAGATTGGAATAGACTTGCGCCCTTGTTACAGGTATGGTACCATGCCCATCAGGCGCGATAGCACAATGCGCGCACACCAGTTGGCTGATTGTGGGCCAGCCGACTGAGATGAGATGAGAAGAAGGAGGGAGCGCATGGATGAGCGCAATGAGGCGCAGCCGGGCGAGAACACCTACGTCATCGACTCGGAGCAGGCTGCTGAGCTGGCGCGCCTCATGCAGCAGGATCGCATCTTGACGGAGGCCCTGGGGGGACTCTTCCCGGAAGGGCTGCAGCTAGCCGAAGATGGGCGCCTGCTCGATCTGGCCTGTGGCCCTGGGGGCTGGACCCTGGAGGTCGCTTTCGCCTATCCCCATGCTGAGATCATCGGGATCGACATCAGCCCCCCGATTGTCGAGTACGCCAACGCGCAAGCCTGGTCGCGTCGCCTTGCCAATGTCCACTTTCGCGTCATGAATGTCATGGAGCCGCTCGCTTTCCCCGACTCCTCCTTCGATCTGGTCAACGGACGCCTGATGTGCGGCTTCATGCGACCCGAGGCCTGGCCCCGGCTGCTGGCGGAGTGCCGGCGCCTGCTCAAGCCTGGTGGAATCATCCGCCTGACCGAGATGGAGCCAGTACTGACGACCAGCCCGGCCTTTGAGCACTTTGCCGCCCTGGGGGCGCTGGCCATGAAGCGCGCGGGGCTAAGCTTTTCGCCCGACGGGCGCCACTTCGGCATCACGCCTGTCCTGCCGCGCCTGGTGCGTCGGGCCGGTTTTGTCGATGTGCGCCTGCGTCCCTCTGCCATCGAGTGGTCGGCGGATACCCCCTATCACTATCCTTTCTTCAAGGACTACCTGGTCTTTCTGGAACTCATTCAGCCGTTCATGGTACGCGCGGGCGTGGCCACCCGCGAAGAGCTGGCGCGCCTCTATCAGCAGGCGGTCGCTGAGATGCAGCAGGAAGAGTTCTGCGCTGTCTGGAATTTCCTCACCGTCTGGGGACGCAAGCCAGACGAGAGGGAAACGTGAACGCGACTGGCTTGCTGACCGGGTGTGGCTGCGGCTGCTCTGAGACTACAATAGAGGGGGAAGCAGCGAGCAGACAGGGTCATCCATCTCGATTGTGAGCAGCTAAGGGGAAGGAGATGAAAGCGCGCGATGCTCTATCCGATGATGACCGCCACGCGGGAGGTCTTTGACCTCAGCGGCATCTGGCAGTTCCGTCTCGACTCAGGTCAGGGGCAGGCCGAGCGCTGGTATGAGCGGCCTCTGCGCGAAAGCGTGCCCATGCCGGTGCCGGCCTCCTTTAATGAACTGAGCACGGCAGCCGGCGATCGCGAGCACGTCGGGCGGATCTGGTACGAGCGCGAACTGGTCATTCCTCGCCGCCTGCTGGAGCGGCGCCTGGTCTTGCGCTTTGGCGCCGTAGCCCATGCTGCGCAGGTCTACCTCAACGGGCAGCCGCTGGTCGCCCACCGCGGTGGCTTCACACCTTTCGAAGCCGAAATCAATGCTCTGGCCCAACCGGGCAAGAACCGCCTGACCGTCCTGGTCGACAACACCCTTGACTACAGCACCCTGCCCGTCGCCCACTATCGCGAGGAGCAGCTTCCCGACGGCAGCCGGCTGGTCACGGACATCCCCAACTTCGACTTCTTCAACTATGCCGGCATCCATCGCCCGGTCCGTCTCTACACGACGCCCGCCACTTACATCCGCGACATTGTGCTCACCAGCGCCCTCGACGGTGCCGATGGCCTGGTCACCTACCGCGTGGCCATCGATGGAGTTGGGCGCCAGGTGGTCGCTGTGCATGTGAGGCTCCTGGATGCCGAGGGCCGAACGGTGGCCAGTGGTCAAGGAACGGAAGGCCAGCTACGCATCAAAGATGTGCAGCCGTGGGAGCCAGGTCAGCCCTATCTCTACACCTGCCTGGTTGAACTCTGGGACGATGGCGGGAGGAGCGAGCCTCTGGACAGCTATGAGGAGCCGTTTGGGGTGCGCACGGTGGCCGTCGAAGATGGGCAGTTCCTGCTCAACGGCAAGCCCTTTTATTTCAAGGGCTGCGGCAAGCACGAAGATTTCCCGATTCACGGGCGTGGCCTCGATGAGGCCGTGTGCGTCAAGGACCTCAACCTCTTGCGCTGGCTCGGGGCCAATTCTTTCCGCACCTCGCACTATCCCTATGCCGAGGAGCTGATGCGTCTGGCCGACCGTCTGGGCCTGGTCGTCATCGACGAAGTGCCGGCGGTTGGCCTCCATCTCAACCTTGGTTCTGGCCCGGGTGGCGCGCGGCGTCAGACCTGGCGCGAGCTGACAACGGCGGCACAGCATGAGCAGGCCCTGCGCGAGCTGATCGCCCGCGACAAAAACCATGCTTGCGTTGTCATGTGGTCGGTGGCCAACGAACCGGCCACTGAAGAGGAAGGCGCCCGTGCCTACTTTGAGCCGTTGCTGCGCCTGGCGCGTCAGCTTGATCCGCAACGTCGTCCGCTGACCATCGCCTTACAAATGCTGGCCACGCCGGCCAGCGATACCGTGGCTGACCTGCTCGACGTCATTGCCCTGAACCGCTACTATGGCTGGTATGTCCACGGTGGGCGTCTGGAAGCGGCGCGAGCCTTGTTGCAGGCCGAGCTGAGGGAGTGGATGAAGCGTCTGCCGGGCAAGCCAATCCTCTTGAGCGAATACGGGGCCGATGCTATTGCCGGCATGCATGACGAGCCGCCGACCATGTTCTCAGAAGAGTACCAGGCGGCGCTGCTGCAGAGCTATCATGAGGTCTTGGATGCCTGCCCCGCCGTTATCGGTGAGCATGTCTGGAACTTTGCCGATTTCCAGACGGAGCAGGGCATCACGCGCGTGCAGGGCAATCGCAAGGGGATCTTTACCCGGGACCGGCGGCCCAAGCTGGCGGCCCACCTGCTGCGGGAGCGCTGGCGGGCCATTCCCGATTTTGGCTACAAGCTCCTGCCTTCCTCTCGGGAGTGAGGCGATGGCCTGGTGCCCGTCCCGCCAGCCATCTTCCCGGCGAGTGCGCAGGACGGGCGCCACAGCGGCTGGCCTCATCTCAGCCAGGCTGCCCCTCCTGCTCGCTGGTGCTGGCCGGCGCTGTGGCAGGTTGGCGGCCCCAGACCGTCAGCAGCACACTCACGGCGCAGAACTCATCTTGCTGCATCTCGGCCACGGCCTGCTGGCTCAGTCGCTCTAGCTCCTCCAGGGTGGCCAGGCCCAGTTTCACCGAGAAGGGACGCCCGATCTCAAAGGCGATCAAGAAGTCCTTGAAAAAGCCGTAATGGGCTGGGGTACCGCTCGACCATTCGATGGCACTGGCGCGCAGGCGCACCTCTTCAAAGCCGGCCTGGCGCAGCAGACGGGGCAGCATGGGCGTGATGCCAACATGGCGCCCGTCTGGTGAGAAGCTCTGGCCGGCCCGCTGGAGCGCGCGAGTCGCCAGGTCCATCAGCGCTTCGAAGGCGGCGCTGGTCGTCAGCGGTGGCTCCCCCTCGGTCAGGCGGAGCACCCCGCCGGGCTTGAGCAGGCGCCGGCATTCTGCCAGCAAGCGGGGCCAGGCCGCCGGCGTCATAAACCAGGCGATGAAGCGCGCGTTGATCAGGTCAAAGAAGCCATCGGGAAAGGCCAGCGGCTGCATGATGTTCATCGTGCGGAAGTGTACGTTCTCCAGGCGGCGCGCCTGGGCTTGCGCTTGGGCATACTCGATAATGGAAGCGCTGATGTCGACACCGTAGACGCTCAGCTGGGGATAAGCGAACGCCAGTTCCAGCGCCCAGCCGCCGGGGCCGCACGCGAGATCCAGCACCCGCCCATCTTCGGGCAACTCCTGTCCTTCGGGAAAGAGACCCCCCATTCCTTCGGTCACCACACGCTCCTGTTGCATCAGGCGTGCCAGTTCGGCGGCCTGCTCGGGATCGATGACGTAGGTTGAAGGTGGGATACCCTCGCTGGGCTTGCTCATCTCTGCTTTACCTCCTCTGGGGCCAACAAGGCTCGTTTGTCAACGAGCCTGAGTGGCTATCCTCTAGGGGCGATAGCGGATTTTTCGAGAGATGCCTTCATAGTAGCATGCTGCTGCACGGCTGGCAAGCAGAGCTGCTCGACGACTCTTATCTACCGAAAGGACCGTCAGATGCCGCAGGGTATGACGTAGCAGTGGGCAGGCTCTCACTGGCTGCAGAAGAAGAAAGAGACGAGGCTGGGTAAGAGTCTCTTCCTTTGAGTGAGCGACGAAGCGGGACCAGGCCAGGCCGGGCCGGGCCGCCAGCAGCCTCATCATCCGGCCTGGTCTGGGTGGAATCCAGGAGCCTAGGAGCTGGCGGGGTACGGGCAGCGCCAACGGTGGGTACCGCTCCCCACCTCGGCGTAGGGCTGGTCACTGCCTGGCAAAACAATGCTGGCCGTCGTATTCGGTGGCACCACGACCGTCAGCTCAAAGATGCCCCCGGCAAGCTGCCAATGCACCGCCGCCAGGCCGTAGGGAGTCCGCAGGCGGGCCTCGGCCCTGGTCAGGCCGCCGCCCGGCAGCGGGCGCACCGCCAGCCGCCGGTAGCCCGCTGCCGCGGGTGCCAGACCGGCCACCGTGCGCTGCAGCCAGTCGGCGACCGAGCCGAGGGCGTAGTGGTTAAAAGAAGTCATCTCGCCGGGGTTGACCGAACCATCGGGCAGCAGGCTGTCCCAGCGTTCCCAGATGGTCGTCGCTCCCATTGTCACCGGATAGAGCCAGGAAGGACACTCGCGCTGCAGGAGCAGGCGGAAAGCGACCTCGGAAGCTCCAACGCTGCAGAGGGCATCGCAGAGCACGGGCGTGCCGACGAAGCCGGTACACAGATGATAGCCCTCAGCCTGCACCAGCTCCACCAGGCGCCGGCCCGCCGCCTGGCGCAGCTCCTCCTCCTCCAGCAAATTGAACTGCAGCGCCAGCGCGTAGACGGTGGGGGCATCGCTAAAGATGCGCCCATCGGCCCCGACGTAGGCCCGCCGGAAAGCGGCACGTACCTGGGCGGCCAGATCCCGATAGTGGGCCTCCTCCTCACGGCGGCCCAGCACACCCGCTGCCAGCGAGACAACCTCTGCCGAACGAGCAAAATAGGCCGTCGCTATAACCTCCGGCGCTGCGCGCGCTGCTGCCGGCTCTTCCGGAGGCGCTGCAGGATCAAGCCAGTCGCCGAACTGGAAGCCCGCGCGCCACAGATGTTCCTCCCCGGCCAGCCGATCGAGCAGATCGACCCAGGCCCGCATACTGCTAAATTGCCGCGCCAGCAGCGCGACATCGCCATAGCGCTGGTAGAGCGTCCACGGCACCAGCACAGCAGCGTCGCCCCAGGCCGCCGCCGGCAACGGCTGCTCTCCAGGTAGACCGGCAATGCGCCGCAGAATATCGGGCACCACGAAAGGAACGACGCCCTCGGGTGTCTGCTCGCAGGCCAGATCGCGCAACCAGGAAGAGAGAAAGCCGGCGCAGTCATACAGAAAACAGGCCGTCGGCGCAAAAACCTGAATGTCGCCTGTCCAACCAAGGCGCTCGTCGCGCTGAGGGCAGTCGGTTGGAATAGACACGAAGTTGCCGCGCATGCTCCAGACCACATTCTCGTGGAAGCGATTGAGCAACGGCTCGGAGCAGCTAAACCAGCCGGTGCGCTCCAGATCGGACTGGCAGACCACGGCCTGGATATCGTCGGCTTGCAACGGGCCGGGCCAGCCCTCGACCTCGGCATAGCGGAAACCGTGGAAAGTAAAGCGCGGCTCCCAGGTTTCAATACCGCTGCCACGCAAGATGTAGCGATCAGTAGCCCGGGCGGTGCGCAGCGGGCGCGTACACAGCTCGCCCTGCTCCAACACCTCGGCATGGCGCAGCGTAATCTGCCGCCCCGCCTCGCCGCGCACCCGCAGGCGCAGGCGCCCAACCAGATTCTGCCCGAAGTCAAGAATCGTACGCCCACTGGGAGAAGTCAGGATAGCCTGCGGAGTCATGAGGGCGATGCGCCGCACTGGTGGGGCCTCGGGAGCGGCCAGCCGTGTCAGGTCCCATTCCACCAGGCGCACACCGTGCCAGGCGCGATCGTCGTAGCCCGGCTCAGACCAGCCATCCTCTTCCAGGCGCGCATCATACTCCTCGCCATCATAGAGATCGCTGGCGCGGATCGGGCCAGTGCTGGCGCGCCAGCTCAGATCGGTCACCACCCGCTCGCAGTGCCCATCAGCGTAGAACAGCTCTAACTGGGCCAGCAGCCCCAGGCGCTCGCCATAAAGGTTGCGCCGTCCCCCATGAAAGCCCAGGCGTCCGCGAAACCAGCCGTCGCCCACGATCGCCCCAATGGCATTGCGCCCCTCGTGCAAGAGCGCGGTCACATCAAAGGTTTGATAAAGCAGGCGCTGATCATAGCTGGTCCAGCCGGGGGCCAGCACCTGGTCGCCAACGACCCGCCCATTCAGCTGAACCTCGTAAACGCCGAGAGCCGTAATGTAGAGACGTGCCGCTTGCAACCCTGCCGCCACCATAAACTCGCGACGCAGCAAAGGCGCCGGCTGCGGGCGTGTCGTATCCTCATCCCAGTCGGGGGTAATAAAGCGTGCCTCCCAGTCGGAGGGCTGCAACAGGCCGGCCTCGACCATGACTGGCGTGCTCCAGGGCGAGCGGCTGCCATCCTGCCCCTCGACGCGCACCCGCACGCGCAGACGCTGCCGCGAATGCAAGGGAGCGAAGGGCCAGGGCACCAGCACCGACTCAGACGAGCGGAGCAGGCCGCTGCTCGCCCAAAGCTGACCAGCGGCATCATAGGCCTCGACCTCATAGCCCGCCTGGTGCCAGGCGGAACGATCCGTCTCAACAATCCAACTGAGGCGAGGGCGCTCGACGCCCAGGCCAAGCACCACCGCCTCCTGGTGATATTCGATACGGAGGCGGCGGACAGCTATCACCGCCCCTCTCTCTGCTCCGACCTCGGCGCCGGCGGCCAGCACCTGGTCGCGCTCATACTGATGTCCCTCGTGATCGGTCATGCTTGCTCCTTAGAGACAGAGAGACTGCAGCCACCAGCAAACTCTTCGCCTGCTCACTCGCGGCTTAGCCCTTGAGCGCGCCAGCGGTCAGCCCCTTGATTACACGCTGATTGAGCAGCAGGTAGAGCAACAGGGTTGGGAAGACCGCCAGACTCACCGCAGCGAAAGTCGGTCCCCAGGCCACCTGCCCATACTGGCCTGTGAAGTTCAGCAGTCCCGTCTGGATAGTGCGCAATTGGTCGCTGCTGATAAAGGTCAGCGAGAACAGCAAATCGTTCCACAGAAAGAAGAACTGCACCAGGGCCACGGTCACCAGGCCATTACTCACCAGGGGGACCGCCACGCGGAAAAACACCTGCGCCAGGCCAGCCCCGTCGAGAATAGCCGCTTCCAGCAGCTCGCGCGGAATAGCCTTAAAGTAGCCGGCCATCAGAAAGACCGTCAGCGGCAGCCCGAAGCCCGTATACGTAATAATCAAGGCC